>JAISMZ010000044.1 GCA_031276475.1 Coriobacteriales bacterium | reverse complement strand
CCTAGCGTCTATGGGATACCGCAAGCTGATCGTAAAAAACTACATCGCCTTCTTCACGGTTGACGAAAAAGCAAAAACAATTGATGTTGAACGCATCCTATACGCGCGGCGTGACTGGCTTCGTATTCTCTAGGTAGACGCCAGCCAATAGGCGAAGACAGGGTCGAGGATCTCCAGTTATTGTTCAGACGGCAGCAAAACGGGGGCGGCTTTTAACAGGGCCAGACACTATACCCCGCACCTTGACCCCAGGCCTTGATTTTCGCCTTGGAACCGTGTAAAATTTGCACTTGCTTCACCTAGGAATCGTGTAAAAAATGCTATCTGTTCACCTTGGAATCGTGCAAAAGAGGCCCCCTGTGCTTGAGCGTAAAGCTTACGAAAGACTGCTGAATTGGAAGAATACCGAACAGGGCGCATCGGCGTTGCTGATAGAAGGCGCGCGGCGCGTTGGCAAAAGCATGCTTGCCGAGGAGTTTGGCAAACGCGAATACCGCTCGCACCTGATAATCGATTTCTCAAAGGCCGCCCCCGACGTCAAGCGCCTCTTTGAGGAAAGGCGCGAAGACCTCAACTCCTTCTTCACTTTGCTGAGCGCCTACTATGGCAAAACCTTTTACGAGCGCAACACCCTGATCATCTTTGACGAGGTGCAGCTCTTCCCCACCGCGCGCGAGACGGTCAAACATCTGGTGGCGGACGGCCGCTATGACTACATCGAAACCGGATCGCTGATATCGATAAAAAGAAATGTGGAGAATATCCTCATCCCCTCAGAAGAAGAGCGCTTTGAGCTGAACCCCTTTGATTTTGACGAGTTCCTCTGGGCTTTGGGCGAACGCGCTCTGGCCGACCTGCTGCGCGAGACCGCAGAATCGCTAAAACCTCTGCCCGACGCATTGCATCGCAAGGCCATGGAGCTGCTGCGGATATATCTCTTGGTCGGCGGCATGCCGCAGGCGCTGAACAGCTATCTGGAACATCACGACCTGATGCGCGTGGATGCTGTAAAGCGGCGGATCCTGGAACTTTACCGCAATGATATGGAGAAATACGCGGGAAAGGAGACAGCACGGGTGGCGGCAATCTTTGATAACATCCCCGCCCAGCTTTCTACTCACGAAAAAAGGTTTAAATTATCATCTTTGGAGAAAGGAGCTCGCGGGCGCACCTACGAAGATGCCTTCTTCTGGCTGGAGGACGCGCGCATCACAAGCACCTGCTTTAACGCGACTGACCCGCATGTGGGTCTCGGTCTTTACCGGGATCGCCCCAGCTTCAAGTGCTATCTGGCCGACACAGGGCTTTTATCCTCCCTGGTTTTCTCAGACAGAAGGCTGCAATCAGACCAACTATACAAAGACATCCTTTTTGGCAAGCTGGAGATAAACGGGGGCATGCTCATGGAGAACCTGGTAGCTCAGATGCTTAAGGCCTCCGGGCACTCCCTGTACTTTTATTCGCGCTACAGCAAGGAGAAGGCAGACGAGCGCATGGAGATTGACTTCCTGATAACCAAAGAGCAGCCCAAGGCCAAGGTCTGTCCTCTGGAGGTGAAGTCCACAAAGAGGTACGCCACTTCGTCATTGAATAAGTTTAAGAAGAAGTTCAAGTCGCGCATCGGCACCGACTACGTTTTGCACACTGCTAACCTCAAGATCCAGGGCGATCGTCAGTATCTGCCTCTGTATCTTGCTGCTTATCTATAAATGTTGCGGTGAGTTTTACAAGCAACCAAAACAGAAAAAGACTCTGCGTGCAGAGATGTTTGTATAGGAGGATGATAAACGGATGAGTAATATTGTCAGCGTAAGCGAAGGGAAAATAGCTCTCTATGCCATCGGAGACACCGGCGTATATGTGGATGTTGTCTACAAGGACGAGACTTTCTGGATGACACAAAAGGCTATCGCAGAGTTGTTCGATGTCAATGTTCCTGCCGTAAGCAAGCATATTAAGAACGTGTTTAACGATAACGAACTGGATGCAGATTCAACTGTTTCCACTTTGGAAATAGTTCAAAAGGAAGGCAATCGCGAAGTCAGGCGTGCCCCTGAGTTTTACAGCCTGGACATGATTATCGCAGTGGACTACCGCGTCAACTCAAAAAAGCTACGGGGTTTCGTCAGTGGGCGACGCTGACATTAAAGGAGTACATCCAAAAAGGCTACCTGCTAAACCATCCAAATGAAGTCCTCGGTGTTTGAGAGCATGGCTACAAAGGGCTGTTGAATTGAAAGGCTGCTGTTCCTTTCAGTCAGAGAAGAACAGTATCCCGATTAACCTGCGTGTCCAAAACACTTTGGTGCACGCATTAACTGATCCGAAAATAGTCACGAGCCAGCCAGCAGGCGAAGACAGGGTCGAGGATCTCCACGGTGTTGCCAGCGGCATCGATAATCTCTGTAACATATAGGATTGCAACATACAAGATTGCAACATACAAGATTGTAAGGTGAACACTCGAAGGATGATTTATATGTTCACTTTTATCATCAGGCACCGTATTTTTCCGCACATATTTATAACGCTGTCCTGCCGGCTGCCCCGGTTCTCATCTTTGAACCGTGCAATTTTTGGGTAGATTTCGCCTTGGAATCGTGCTTCAGCCGCTTTTACAAAGGGGACTGGGGAGCGCCCTCATCAGCGGCCTCCGGCAGCTTGCCGGCTTCGCGCAGGGAGCGCGAGGCCAGAAAGGCCACGGCAAGGGGAACCATCAGGATGCCGGATATTACCAGCAGTAGGTCTATGCTGATGAGATCGGCCAGCGGGCCAAAGACCAGCATCCCCAGCGGCATCGCCAGGCTGCCTGCAAGCATCGACACCGAGAAGACCCTGCCCATATAGTCAGGGTCGATGCGCGTTTGCAGAATCGCCATGCAGGGGGCATTAAAAAGCGGCCCGACCACTCCGACAAAAAGCATACAGGCAAGATAGACCCAGAAGTTACCAAGCACGCCGAGGCCTATGCTGCCGAGTGCAAAGCAGGCCGTGGCAAGGGCCATTGAGTATGTGCGGTTCTTAAAGCCGCCCCAGATGCCGATAATCACCCCACCGGCCATCATGCCCACGGCATAGACCACCTCGACAGCGCCCAGACGCCAGACATCGGCGCCAAAGTTGCGAGTCACCTGCAAGGGGGTCAGCAGCGCGGGCGGCGTTGCAAAGATACTGAAGATGACCGTGATAATCATCAGCATCAGAATAAAGCGATGTGAGAACATATAGCGGAGGCCGGCTTTGAAGTCGTCAAAGAAGCCGGGGGCCTGCTCGGGGGCGGCGGCGGGGGCGGTAAGCTCGCCCTGGGCTGCGGCGGCAACGGCAGGGGCAACGGCGGCGGCGGTCGCGCCAGAGGCAACATCGCCGGTCGCGGTGACTGCGTCGGCGACAAACTCGCCCGGAGCGGCGGCGGCAAGCCCGCCTGCGGCGGCGGTCGCGCCAGAGGCAGGGGCAGCGGCAGCGTCGCCGGCGGCAACAACGGAGCGCGGCGTCGTCCTCCGCATGCCCTTATGAGTGTGCACAAAGAGGAAGACGATGGTGATGCCGATGGCCGCCGTAACCACGTCGAGGTACATCAGAATCTGGATTGGGAACAGCGTCAGCAGCCCCGCGGCGATCATCGGCGAGGCGAACATCGAGAGCGACTGGATTGCCGCGTTAAAGCCGTTGACGCGCACCAGTTCTTCGGGCGGCACGATGTCGGCGAGCAGGGCGGTTCCGGCGGGCATCTGAATGCCCTGGCCAAAGCCGCGGACGATGGCGCAGAAGACCAGCAGCCCGAGCCACTGGATGCCTACGGAGAAAAGCAGGGCCATCGCCAGGGTCACCAGCGCGATGGCGCCGTCAACGATGTTGATGAGATATTTGCGGTTGTAGCGGTCGGCCCAAACGCCGCCAAAGGGTGAGGCGAGCGCCATTGGCACCATCATCGCAACGGTGAACGCGGTGAGGACGGCGCCCGACTGCGTCTCCAGCGTGACGTACCAGCTTATCGCGTGGCCGGTAATCATCGTGCCAAACAGCGTCAGCGCCTGCGCGATGAGGAAGAGCGTGATGTTGCGGCGCCAATTGCTGAACACTGGGGTCTCCTGAGCTTGTTGCGAGGCAGGGCGGATAAGGCGTGCGGATAAGGCGTGCGGGCAGCGCGCGGGACAAAAGAAAGCTTATGATACCACAGAGTCAAACTACTGGGATGGCTGGCGCACGCCAGACTGGCGCGAGCGAAGCCTTGCGGCTACTGTTCAGACGGAAGCAGAAATAGTCACTCAGGCTGCTTCGTGTTGCGGTTTTATGCTGAGACGCACACCAAAGGCATCGAGGACTTTGCGAATGGTTCGATACGTAGGATTGCCGTTCTCGGATAATGCCTGGTAGAGTGACTCTCTGGCCAGGCCGGTCTTCTCCGCAAGTTCTGTCATTCCACGCGCACGCGCCACATCGCCAAGAGCAACAACGAGCATGTCAGGATCCTCTTCTATTATTGCCTCGAGATACACCGCAATGGCCTGTTCACTATCCAGATGCCGTGATGGGTCAAATTCGCGCAGCTTTATACTCATATACCTTCACTCCTTACCTGTTCGGCCAGTCGTTTTGCCTTCTCTATATCCCTGTTCTGCGAAGTCTTGTCGCCTCCTGCAAGAAGGATTATCGTGCAGCCGCCAATCTCGGTGTAATAAACCCTGTAACCTGGCCCATAGTCAATCCTCAGCTCCACGACCGAGCTCCCCAGGTGCCTGCAATCGCCCGGGTTTCCAACTGACAGCCGCCTGATTCGCGCTGCAATCCTAATCTGCGCGTGCTTATCGCGCAAATTGTCAATCCAGTTGGAGTAGACATTGGTTTCGAGAACGGTATTCATGTGGTTATTGTAAGTTATATATTACAATCTGTCAAGGCGACTCTCAACAGATAAAACCCTGAAAAAAGCATCTCGGAGCAAACCAGCAGGCGCAAAACCGCTACAATAGCACCATGAGATACTTGATGAAAGCCCTGTTCGCTCTGATGCACGTGCTTACGCTCGGACGGCTGCGTGCGTCGCGGCCGGTGGAGGGCAATGCCGCCACGATGGGTCTGGGCGACAAGCTCTGGTGGGGCTACAAGTTCTATGGCCACCCGATTACCCAGCCCGAGCCCGGCAAGGGGATACGGGAGCACTTTGCCCGCACCGGCCTGAAGGCCGCTGGTTTTTTGGCGGCGGAGCCAGCGGCGGCAAAGAAGGCAGGCAGCGCGGTTGTGGAGGAGGACGCAGTGCCCGCACCCGCAACCTGCTACGCACCGACGGCAGCCGTAGCGCCCGCGCCCGCGCCCTGCAACGCAGCGACGGCAGCCGCAGCCGCCGCGCCCGCAGCACCCGCGCCCACCAGCGACCGCGTCACGCTGGCGTTTGCCGGCGACATCCTGCCCTCGCCCAACCTGCAAGATGGCAACGCCGCGCATCTCTTTGACGACATCGCCGACTTCTATCTGGGCGCCGACATGCGCTGCGCCAACCTGGAGGCGCCCATCGTCACCGCGCTGGAGCCCTGCTGGCCCGGCGAGAACATCGTCGCGGTACCGCGCCTGAACACCAGCGAGGCCGCCTTTGACGCAGTCTACCAGGATGGCAGGGGAGTCAATATATTCTCCACAGCAAATAATCATGCCTTGGACCAGGGCGCCAGCGGCCTGCTGGAAACCCTCGATTTCCTCGACAAAAAAGGCGCCTTGCATGTGGGTACGGCCCGCAGCCAAAAGGAGCGCGACGAGTTTCCCGTAACGGGGCCGGATAAGCGCCAGCCGGATAAGTGCCCGCCATCATCTGGCCAATCTGCCTCGGAACCTGGCCTGCTCCCCGGTGCCTCCTCTGGAGAAATTCGCGTCGCCTGGCTGTCGTGGACCTTCTCGCTTAACCGCGAGCAACTGCCGCCGGGCCGGGAGTTCTTGGCCAACCACCTGCGCCTGAACGCCCCGGATGTGGACATCGAGCCGCTGGTTGAGCAGATACGCCGGGCACGCCAGGAGCGTCACGCCGACGTTGTGGTGGCCTGCCTGCACTGGGGGCTGGAATACGAGAGCTTTCCCCTGGCGCGCCAGATAGAGCTGGGGCAGCGAATCATCGAGAGCGGCGTGGACATCATCGCCGGCAACCACCCCCACGGCCTGCAGCCCGTCGAGTGCCACCGCTACCGCGACGCCGAAGGCAGGCAGCGCACCGGACTGATCATCTATGGCCTGGGGGACATGATCTCAGACACACCACAGGTGAAGTTCTCGGCGTTGACGGCAGTGGTGCGCGTCGAGTTTGCCCACGCAGCGGACGGCAGCGTTGCCCTCGCCAACGCCGAGGCCCGGCCGCTTTATGCCTACCGTCGCTACGATAGCCAGGGCCGCTGCGTGGATCTGCGCCTGCTGGACTTCAGGCGACTGCTCAACCGCCTGGCTGACGAAGATGCGGGCGCGGGCGGGACGGACGCTGGTGCGGGCGCGGGCGGGACGGACGCCAGCGCTGGAGCGGGGGTAAACGAACCGGACGGAGCAGCACAACCGCCGCTGGACGCCGAGCAAAGACGCGAGGTCGCCATACTTAAACCGCTGCTTGAGACCCTGATGTATTGAGGCGAAGGGGAGAAGCCCAGATGACAGAAAAAGACAGCAGGCCGCTCGCCAAAAGTGACGGCTCGCCCCAACTCCCGGACGGCGACGGCCTCCCAACCGACGACCGGCTCCCAAACAGCAACCCGCTCCCAACCGGCGGCATCACCACCATCGGCCTGCGCACCTACCTCACGGCCTTTGTCGTGCTGATCATCCTGATGATAGCCGCCTACGTCCTGACCTTCGCCCTGCCCGCCGGCGAATTCAACCGCAGCCTCACAGACGGCGTCGAAGAAATCGTACCCGGCTCCTATCACAGCGTCCCGGGCGGCCTGGCCCTCTGGCAATGGCTGCTCTCGCCGCTGCTGATCCTCGGCGGCCCCAACGGCACCGTGCTGATTTTACTGATCGTATTCCTCTTTGTCATCGGCGGCTCTTTTTACGCTTTGGAGAAGTGCGGCGTCCTCCCCTACCTTATCGCCCGCGTCGCCCAGCGCTTTGAGCACAACAACCGCGTCCTGCTTTTTGTGATGCCCTTGGTGTTCATGCTCCTGGGTTCGTTCATCGGCTCGTTTGAAGAAACCATCCCGTTGGCCGCGATCGTTGTCGCCCTTGCCCTGCGCCTGGGCTGGGATCGTCTGCAGGGCCTGGGGATGAGTCTGCTGGCGGTGGGCTGCGGCTTTGCCGTGGGCATCATGAACCCGTTTACGGTGGGCATCGCCCAGTCCATCGCCGGCCTGCCAATGTTTTCTGGCGTCAGCCTGCGCATCTTTTCCTTTGTCGTCGTCTACGCCTACCTGATGACCTTTCTGCTGCTCAACGCCCGCAAATGCGAACGGCAGCGCAAGACGGGCGCGAGTGCGGTTGCCCCGCCAGACTCCACAACTGTTGACAAAAGGGACGGTTCCGTTTTGTCAACTGCCGCCACCGCTCTCCCCGTCGCCCCAGCCACCGCCAACCCAAAGATGGCCCGGGCGCTGCGGGCCTTTGTTGCCATCCTGGTCTGCGGTATCGTGCTGATCATCGGCTGCAGCGTCGTACCCATAGAGGGACTGTCCAACTTGGTGTTTCCGGTTACGGCGCTGACCTTCCTGCTCTGCGGCGTGGTTGCCACTCCGCTCAGCGGCGCCTCGGGCCGCGAGCTTGGCCGTTGGTTCCTCGGCGGTATGAGGGCGATCGCACCCGGCGCCCTGCTGGTGCTGATGGCTTCCTCGATATCCTACATGCTCACCGAGGGCAAGGTGCTGGACACGATCATCTATTACGCCGGCAACTTCCTCGCCAACAAGCCCGCGTGGCTGGCGATTATCGGTATCTATCTGCTGGTGCTGGTACTGGAGTTCGCCATCGCCTCCGGCTCAGCCAAGGCCTTTTTGCTGATGCCCCTGTTGGCGCCGCTGGTCGACCTGATAGACATTCCCCGGCAGCTGGCCGTGGTCGCCTACGCCTTTGGCGACGGCTTTACCAACGTCTTTTACCCCACCAATCCGGCGCTGCTGATCGCCCTGAGCATCTGTGGTTTTAGCTACGGCCAATGGATCAGGCGCACCTGGAAGTTCCTGCTCGGCCTGCTGCTTATCACTTCTACGATTCTGGTTGTTGGCCTGGTTATTGGCTATGCCTGAGCGAGAAATAGTCAGGAGCAAGGCCAGGATCTATCGCTTTGCGGCCTTCATGGGAGAGGAGCCCTGATGCACGTCCACATCGTCTACTGCCATCCCAGCGAAGACTCGCTGACAGCCGAGATCAGAGACGCCTTTATCCGCGGGCTTGACGACTGTGGCAAGACCCATACCATCAGCGACCTTTACCGGCAGGGCTTTAAGACCGACATCAGCGAAAGCGAGTACCTGCGTGACGCCTACTATGACAACACGCTGCCGCTGGCTGCGGATGTGTTGGCAGAACAGCGGCTGATAAACGCCGCTGACGCCTTGGTCTTCATCTATCCGGTATTTTGGACCGAAGCACCGGCTAAGTTGGTGGGCTGGTTTAACAGGGTATGGAGCTTTGGCTTTGCTTACGGCTGCGACGGCAACCTGCCAAACGCAGCTTCTGCCGCAGGCGGCGAGGCTGGCGGCGGGCGGGGCGGCAGGGAAGACGGCGGGGCTGGCGCCGGGCGGGGCGGCGCGCCTGGTGTCGTGCCGATGAAGACCCTTGACAAGGTGCTGGTCATCGCCTGCGCCGGCAATACCCTGGAAGTCCTGGCCGAGCAAGGCCGCCTGCAGAGTATGGAAACCGTCATGCTTGGCGATCGCATCTACGACCGTGCAAAACACAGGGAGTTCATCTTGCTGGGCGGCACCGAGAGAAGCAACGTCGAGCGCCGCGAGGCCATGCGTGAGCAACACCTACAGACTGCCTATCGTCTGGCTGAAGAGCTGTGACCTTGCTTTTGCGGGCATCAGGTTGGGAAGTCTGCGCGGGATTTTTGTGAGCTATATCCCACAATTCTGGCACCTTTCCTTTGTTCAGATGAGGACAGTGGACTATAATCAACAGGCGCACAAACCCCATAGCCCCAACACCGCTCGTAAGGTGGCCACGCAATGAAACTGCCCGACTTTAACATAACGCCCGAGATTGAGGCCCTGGCTCTGGAGATTGTTGAGACGCTGGAGGTGATGGAGAAGGTCGGCGACATCGACCTGCTCTTTAAGCTGCGCAAGGCCAGCCGGATAAGCTCCATCCAGTCTTCGGTGGCCATTGAGGCCAACTCGCTTTCCCTTGAGCAGGTCACCGACATCATCAATGGCCGCAAGGTCGCGGGAGATCCCAGAGAGATACGGGAGGTAAAAAACGCCTGGGATGCCTACGAGGGCATCGGTGATTACGCCCCCTACTCCCTGGATAGTTTTCTTGCAGCCCACGGGCGGATGTCCAGCAAGCTGGTGCGTGAGGCGGGACGCTTCAGGAGCGTGCAGGTAGGGGTCTATAAGGGCTTTGAGCTTATACACGACGGTGCCCGGCCCGAAGAAATTGAGGCCCTGATGCGGCAGGTATTTGAGTGGGGCGAGAAATCCAATGCTCACCCGCTGGTTAAAAGCAGCGTGATGCATTTTCTGATCGAGTTCGTCCACCCCTTTGAGGACGGCAACGGACGCATGGGCAGGCTCTGGCAAACGGTGATACTTGCCCACTGGAAAGATGTCTTTCAGTGGGTGCCGGTTGAGACTATGGTCTACCAAAACCAGTACGGCTACTACGATGCCTTAAACGAATCCGAGCGCCGGGGCGACGCCGCCCATTTCGTGGTTTTCATGCTCAACATCATCGCCTATACCTTGGGAGTAATAGTCAGGAGCAAGGCCCTCCCCCAAGGCAGGAGGGACGGAGCGGCCGCGCTCTCCTCAGCGCCGGACTTCTCCACGTTTTCTGATAAATACGGCGCAGAGGCCAAAAATGGCACCGATAAAGCCAACGCGGCCACGGCGCTTCCCGATATAATTCCCGATATAATTCCTGATATAATTCCTGATATAATTCCTGATATATTTATTAGCAAATTAAGCAAAGGCGAGCTGGCGTTCCTCTGCGCGATCTATCCCTACCTCTGCGAGCATGGCGAGATAAACAACTACCGCGCCCAGACGCTCACCGGCAAATCGGCAGACAGCGTGAGAAAATACTTTACCAAGCTGGTCGCCGTCGGCCTGCTTCAGGCAATCGGCAAGAACAAGGCCAGGGTCTATCGCTTTGCGGCCTTCATGGGAAAGGAGTCCTGATGCACGGCCCCACGTCATGCTTGGCGATCGCGTCTACAACCGTGCAAAACACAGGGAGCTCATCTTGCTGAGCGACACAGAGGGACGGTTCTTTTGTGTCGTGACTTGAACCTTCTGCCTGGTCCGTCCCCGCCAAGTCACTTTCCGCCGCCTCACCCCTCGCCAACCCACCGCCCGCTGCGTTCATAGGCCAGGTCTTCGGCGTCCCGGACGATTGCCTCGTCAAAGCCCAGGGCGCTAAGAAGCCTGATGGCGTTGCGGCTGCGCGAGGGGCCGTTGTGTATCCGGTAGTCAAAGCTGACGCCGGCGTCGCTGACCTGCTCCTGAAAATGGTAGTTCTCGTACTGCTCGCCCAGCAAAACGGTCAGCTCCAGATCGTGCGTCGCCGCCAGGCAGAGGCTGTCCAGAGAGGCAAGGTGGCGCAGGACGGCGACGGAGGCGGCTACGCGCTCCACGGCATTGGTGCCCTTGAGTATCTCGTCGATGAAGCAGAGGCAGTAGCGCCGCTGTGCCTGGTCGAGGAGGCGTTTGAGCGAGCGTATCTCGGCGATGAAATAGCTCTCGCCGGCCAGGATGTTGTCGCGCGCGGCCATTGAGCTGACCACGAGTGCCGGGCGCAACTGAAAGCTCGTCGCGGCGCAGGTGTTGATCGTCTGAGCCAGAAGGGCGTTAACGGCGACAGCCTTGATGAAGGTCGATTTGCCCGAGGCGTTGGAGCCGGTGATTAAGGCGTTGCGCCTGATCTCAACGTCATTGGCCACCGGTTCAGTAAGCAGGGGATGAAAGAGCCCCGTCGCCTTTATTGCGGTGTCCTGGATGAAAACGGGTCGGGTGTAGTGTGGCAGGTTGACCCGCAGCGAGAGCACGCAAAGGGCCACCTCCAGCTCCCCGAAGCTGGTATACAGGCTGCGAAAAGCCCCGGTATTCTCCGCAAGAAAGCGTACCGACCGGTTATAACTCCGCGTCTGTGTGAGAAAGATGATGCGCAGAAACTCGATCATATAATCGGCCTCGGCATAGGTCCGGGTCCGGCGCGCGGTGCCGGAAAGCAGGCCGCGAATGCTTTTGAACAGCGCGGAGGTCGCGCTGAGCGTTTGCACCAGGGGGCCCGTGCGCACCGAGGCGGGTATGTCTTTGCCCTGCAGCAGTTTGAGTATCCTTTCGGTACTCCAGAGCATGCTGCTGAGGTAGGATACGGCGTGCAGATAGAGTTCCAGCCGGCGGCTCGCGCGGTAGTGGATTACCCCGTTGAGCACCAGGGCGAGCACCGCACCGATGATGCCCGGCGTCGGCCAGACAAAAACCAGCGCCACGAAGGCCCAGGGCAGCACCGTTAAAACATTGAGCAGCCCGTGAGGCACCGGCAGTTGGGGCGCGGCCTCGTAGTTAAACAGGTGCAGGCCGCTGTAGTCGGATCTGCCCATCCGGGTTAAGAGAAACTGCAACTCCAGGCGAACCGCGGGGTTTTGCCGCAGGAAGTCTATCAGCGGCTCACGCCCGGCGATTCTTTGTTGGTCAAAGCGCGGCTCGTGCAAAAGCGCGTAGAGGTACTCCTCCCCCACCGACGTAAGGCAGGTGTTCAGGCGGACGAAGATCTCATCCATGCTCAGGTCGTCCCAGGTTCGCTCGTCAATGCAATCTGTGAGCTGTTCGTGGCGTTGTCGCAGCTGCCAATACTGAGGCACGCTGTCTTGGTTTAAGGGCTGCCGGGAAATCTTGCCAAAGCGCTCGTTAAGCTCGCGGCGCAGTCGACGGCTGCTGCGGTAACTGCTGATGACGTCGTAGAGGAGGAAGATGGCTACCACGACGGCGAATACCGCAAGCAGGCCGATGTCGAATATTGTCAGCGCGGGCGTCATGTGCGGGATTATAGCAGGAACAGCAAATACGGAGGGATGGTGCGAGGGGCGGCGGGGGCGGAGACCCTACCGCCTGCCGGTCAGCCATTTGATGAGCAGCTCCTTGATGTAGATGTAGCGGCGGGCGTAGCTGTTGTCTACGCGCAGCAGGGTAAAACCGTGGTCGCGGCAGATGGTGCTCTTTTGGACGTCGCGGGCCCTGACGGTGTCTTCTTCGTAGTGCTCCAGACCGTCCAGCTCCACGGCCAGCACGGGCATCTCGTCTGAACCCGGCAGCTGCTCGTAAACGACAAAGTCAAAGCGACCGCTGTAGAACAGGTCGGCGTAGCTCGGATTGTCGCAAAAGACGTGGGAGATGGGAACCTCGCGTTTAACCGTACGCTTTGCGCCGGCGCTGTCTATGTTGCTGATGGCGTGGTTGATGTTGGCCAGAAACGCCTCCTCGGTTGCCGTGCTGTAGGGCTTAATCCCCAGCGCCCGCGATCGCGCCGGCCTGCCGGTGACAACGGCCTTGCCGCGGCTTCTGACATACTGCAGCAGCTCGTAGACGTCGTCCTGGCCGCCGTGCCCGCTGCCGGCTGCGTCACCGTGCCCGTCCTGGCCGCCGCCGGCTGCTGCTGCGCTGCCGCCCACGTCGCCGGCTGCTGCGTCGTCGCGGCCACCCGCGCTTCCGCCGGCCGCGTCGCCGTGCCCACCCGCACCGCCACCGCCCGCGCCGCCACGCCCGCCGCCGCCAAGATGCAGCGCCTCAACAGCGGCCTCGCTGGCTATCAACACCAGCTGCTCGCGCGCCCGGGTGGTAGCGACATTGATTATCTCGCGATTATCGCGCAACCAGGCATAGGTCCGCTCGCCTGTCTGCCGGGTCAGGCCCAAAGAGACGATGATCACGTCCTTCTCGTCCCCCTGAAAAGCATGCACGGTCCCGCAGCTGACCTTATCCAGACCCTGCTCCTTAAGCTGGCGCGCCAACAACTGCCTCTGGTTCTTAAACGGCGTGATGATACCGATGTCCTTATCCCTGTTCAGCATCGTGTACTCAATAACCGCCCTCGCCTCGCCGGGCGCCGTATTTCTCCCCGTAGTTGAATCATCTTCAACATTAATAAACACCAGAGGCACCGAGGCCTTCTTGGCAGTCTTAACCTGCAGGCGGTTGTTGTAATACTTGCGGTTGCTGAAGGCGACAATCTCCTCGGCACAGCGATAATGGTTGCGCAGCAAAATCTCATTGCTCACACTGTCGCAGATTAGGTAGGTCTTGTAAATTGAACTGCTGTTATAGTCGTAAGCGTCAGGTATGGAGTATTTCTTCTTCAAGGCCAAGTTGTCACTATCGTCTAACTTACTGATCGGGCTCAGCTGTTGCGGATCGCCCACCAGCATCAGGTTCTTGCCGCGCACGACGGCTATCAGAGCGCTTGCGGTGTCGCATTGGCTGGCCTCGTCGATGATCGTCAAGTCGAAGTGCGGGCTCGGATCTGCCAGCCGCCGCGCAGAAAGACAGGTGGTGGCCACCACGGGAAAGGCCTTGAGCAGCAGCGTCAGGTTCTGCCCGTCGGAGAGCCAGCCGTTAAAAGCCTGCACCCTCTGATCTCTGCCGGACAGGCTGAGAATCTTGCGGAATTCGGCGAATCGGGGCTCAAGCAGGCGACGCAGGCATTTAAGCGACAGCTGCTGAACGCGCCGCAGGTCGTCCTCGCTGTCCTGGGGAAGAAGCGCCAGGGCGTCCTCGTCGTCTATCCTGCCAATGGCCGCTATATCGGCGTTGACCTTGTTCAGTTGGACGGCCTGCAGCTCGGTTTGAAGGCGGAAGTCATCCACGGTCTCAATCAGCTTCTCGATGGCGGCGCGGCGCTCTTCCAGGTCGATGTAGTCCTCATAGCGTTTGAGCAGGGCGGCGAGCGCCTCTGCTGCGGGGGCGGGGGCGGGGCTGGGGGCGATGGCGGATGCGGAGCCGGCGGCGGGGGTCACCGGGCCAGAGGCAGCGGCGGCAGCGGCGGCAGCGGCGGCAGCGGGGGCGGATGGGGCGGCGCCAGCCAAGACGGCGGCGAGGGCAGATCCCCCGTCGTCCTCCACAGCTCTGGCTTCTTCTTGCAGCGCCGGCAAAAGCCGGGTCAGCCTGTCCAGCGTGGCTGCCGTGACCTGGTTGTTGCCAATCCGCAGGAGCGGCAGGGGCAGTCGCGTGCCGCCCAGCCGCAGCTCACTCAGGCGTTCGCAGATGTTTTCTACCGGCAGGTTGTTGTGCGATGAGATGAGGACGGTCTTGCCGACGCAAAACGCCGAGAGCACGGTGTTGGCGATGGTCTTGGTCTTGCCGGTGCCTGGGGGGCCTTGAACGTAGGTCAGCGGTTGGCTGATGGCGTTGCTGATGGCGCGCAGTTGATCGAGGCTGACCTGGCGGTCGATGAGCGTTAAGGGGCGGACCTGACGCCGGCGCGGGGGTCGCAGGAGTTCGCCGAAAAAGGCCTTTATCGGCACGCTGGCCGCGCCGGTCTGATACATCCTCAGGATTCCGGCGTATTCTTTGTCTACGTCGGTGTTGTAGCTTGCCAGCACCATCGTGTAGGGCATGTCGTCGACCTTTACCGCCCCCTCGCCGGATGCGTGGATGCGATCCTTGATCAGCTCCTGGTTGTGGATGAAGTCTTTGAGCAGGACCCTGTCCTCGGCGTCCAGGAACTTCTGGACGCTCTCGATTATCTGGAGCTCCCGGTTGACGATGAACTCCCGGCAGACCACTACCTCGCCCGCCAGGCGCAGCGTACGCTTTTTAACATCCAGCGACAAGCGCCGGAAGGCCAGCACGTAGAGCCCCTGGTTCGTGTGGATGCTCAGCACGTTGAGGGCCAGGTCCCTGCTGATTCTACCCGCGCCTTTTCCCTCGGCAAGCGTCTTGACCATGCCGGAGAACTGATGATCGCTCAGCTTGTAGCGGCCGGTGCTCAGGGAGTCGGCGTCCAGGGACTCAATCAGGCCGTACTTCGTGCAGTATTTGTCGGCGTCGAGCTTGCGGCAGTCGCTGAGATAGCTCAAGACCCGCAGGTTGGGCAGGCAACCAAACAGCGGAGCATAGCGGCTGGGGTTCAGCGTCAGCTGCTCGCGCAACGCGCCGCCCTGGCCGCTGAAGGTCCCGTCCAGCACCGACGCGGTAACGATTGCGTCAATGCGCAGCTGCATCTCCTCACGAATTTCGTAAGTTAAAAGATGCAGACCGCAGACCTTGAGCATCCGCCTTGGAACGTTGATGTCGGATATGCTGATCCAGAAATGGCTGATCTGGCCATCCTTGTTGCGGTAGCTGATGTCCAGCCACTTATCGTCGCAGATGGCCCGAAAGACCTCCCTGGCAACACCGTTTACCTCTTGGGCCTTGCCATTCAAGCTCAACCTCCAGCCAGACTGTTTGCGACGCTTGGGGAGCTGCCCGCTGGCGCTTCCCTGAAGGGAGCTACCAGTTGGCGGGTGGCTCCCTGGAACACATTACGCTTATTGTACTCCCGTGCGGCGGTTTCTGACAACTGGCGGTTCTTGGGGGCGAGGGGGCGAAATTACAGCTCGGACGGGGTAGGAATGGGGACGCGGGGACGGCGATACGCCAACGGCACAGCAGGACGGCAGCAGCGCACCGCAGTAGAAGATTTCCTCCAATATAGGCTATGCTATAATAGTTGGGCTTGACCGGTAACCTTTGCGGCCAGCAGCAGCCATACCAGTTGTCAGTTGCTGTCGCTGCCCTGCACTTTAATCTGTTTCTCAACAGATGCGGATGGTGAATTAATGTTAGACAGAAATATTGCCATTCTAGTAGATAAAGCAGTGGCCGATCAGCGCCTCTCGCCGGCAGAGATTAAGACCCTCTACGCCGTTGACGAGCGTTCACCCGAGGCCTTCTACCTGCAGTGGGGCGCTTACCAGATCGCCCGACAGGCATCGGGCGGCCGCGCTCTGATATACGCCCAGATTGGCATTGACGCCAACTCGTGCCCTGGCAACTGCCAGTACTGCTCCTTTGCCGCCGATAACCCTCGGGCCTCGCGAGGCCAGACCGAGCTGCCACTGGACGCCATCCTCAGATACTGCGCTGCCTTTGCGGCAGGCGGCGTGCATCTTATCTCGCTGATGACCACCGCGAGCTACCCCACATCCAAACTCCTGACGGTGGTCGAGGCAGCCAGGGAGGTGCTGGGAGAGCACCGGGGCGGCACCGAGATCGTACTGATGATCAACACCGGCGACTTCGGCCTTGAGGAAGCGACAGCGTACAGAGCGGCCGGGGCAGACGCAGCCTATCACGCACTGCGTTTGGGCGAGGGCACGATAACCGCTATCCCCGAGAGCCGTCGCCGCCAGACCATAGCCGCCATACAGCGCTCCGGGCTCAAATTGATGAGTGGCGTTGAACCGATTCATGCCGGCCTGAACGCCGAGGAACTGATCAGCCGGATGATAGAAGTGGCCTCCTGGCCACAGATCTGCTCTGGGCTCTGCCCGCTGCGCCAGGTGGACGGCACCGCTATGGCCGGCACGCCTTTACTTGGCACCCTGCGCTACCAGCAGCTGAAGGCGCTCTTCCGGCTGATCGCCGGGCGGCGCATTGCCTACGGCTCGTACAACACCGCCTGGTGCAACATCGGCACCAACCCCAGAGACAACCAGATGTTTCCCGGCGCCGAGGCGATAGCCAAAGACGTCGCCGCCCGCCGTAAAGAGTTGGAGGCTGACGGCTGGCTGGCTGGTTATAACCTGCGCCCCAACCCGCTGACCATCACGCCCGCGCCGTAAGCTGCGCAATGGTGTCGTGAAGAATACTCAGGCCGGCCTCAAGCTGGAGGTCGGTTATCACCAGAGGACTGAGGAAACGCAAGACATTGCCGTAAATGCCGGCTGCCTCAACAAGCAAGCCGCGCTGGGCGGCATGCTTCACGATGGCCGTGACCAGCGCCGCGTCAGGCTCCTTACTCACGCGGCTTTTTACGAACTCCATGCCCAGCATGCCGCCGATACCACGCACGTCACCGAGCTGCTCAAACTCTTCTTGCCAGGAGCTAAAGGCAGCGCGAGCACGCTCGGCAATCTCTGCGCTACGCTCGCAAAGGCCGTCGCGCTCGATGGCAGCTATCACCTCAAGACCCGCCACGCAGGCAAGGGGATTGCCGCCATAGGTGCCTCCGAGAAGCCCCGGCGGCAGAGAATCAAAGAGTTCCTGAGAGGCGGTAACAGCAGAAAGCGGCAATCCGGCCGCGATGGATTTCGCTGAAGTGATGATATCGGGAGCAAAGCCGCCTTCCGCCCACCAGTTACTGACAAACATCTTGCCGCTGCGAGCAAAGCCCGTCTGTATCTCGTCAGCAATAAGCAGGATACCGTGACGGTCACACAGCGCACGCAGTCCCTCTACCCAGGCAAAAGGCGCGGGGATAAAACCGCCTTCCCCCTGCACCGGTTCAAGCACAAAAGCGGCCGTCTGCGCGGGCGGCGATGCCTGCAAAAGGGCATCTTCGAGCCGCGTTAGATAGTAGCGCACCGCCTCCTCTTCGCTCATGCCCTCAGGGCGGCGATAAAGGTAGGGAAAATCAACGCGATAGACGCCGTCAGGGAAAGGCCCCAACCCCTCGGAGTAGGCCCGTTTTCCCGTCATATGCACCGCCATCAGCGTGCGCCCATGAAAGGCTCCGTTAAACACCAAGATGTTGGGACGACCCGTGGCGCCGCGAGCAAGCTTTACCGCGTTTTCTATGGCCTCGGCACCGGAATTGGCAAACATCGTCTGGCGCGGCGTGCTGCGGGTGGGTACAATACGGTTCATCTGCTCCGCAAGCGCAATATACGGCTGATGCGTAACGATGTTCATCATACCGTGAAAGTAGCGCAGCGCCTGTTCGCTCACCGCCGCAACAACCTTCGGATGGCTGTAACCAAGGTTCAGCACTCCCACGCCACCCACCCAATCCAGAAAGATATTACCATCCACGTCCTCCAGCATGGCACCCGCACCTCGTGCGATTACGCAGGGGTAGCCGCAGGCTATCGTTGCGGGAATGGCCGTGGAGCGCCGTTCGATCAGAGCCTGGGCCTGCGGCCCCGGCAGTTCTGTCACGATTTTAGGAAGCGCGTCTTTAAGCAGCTCGGTATCCATGGGTCTCTCCATTCATTCGTCGTGTCTTGGGGCGTGCGCCTCGTACCCCTCCACCGTCCTCTTACAGGCATTTAACATACAGGTCGCGTATCCCCTCCCGGTCAAACGCGACCGGATGATTATCGATGCCCGCGGCGGACACCTTCAGGCAGTTCTCGGTCATCCAGTCCACGTCTTCATCCCCAATGCCCTCCGCACGCAAGCTGGTAAGAAGGCCGATCTCATCCAGCAAGGTACGCAGCATATCTCCACACTCAGAGGCCTTCCTGCCGCCCAGCTCTCGACTTATCGCCTCGTAGATCTCAGGCGCCTGCATGCAGGAAGCGTCGGTGATGACCGGGGTCAGCGCCGCCAGGCCCCTGCCGTGTTGTATATCGCGCAGGCCACTGGCGGGGTGCTCCATGGAATGCGGCAAGGCCACACCCGCCACGCCGATGCTCATGCCTCCCAACGTCGCTGCCCAGGTGAGATCTTCAAGCGCCGCAATATCCTCATAACTTTGGTAAACCCCCGGCAGCGCTCGTGCGGCAAGACGCATGCACTCGCGCGCGTAAATCGTCGCAAGTGGCTGGCCTGCGCGTGACATGAAAGCCTCCATGCCATGGCACAGTGCGTCAAAACCAACGGAGGCCAGCACCGCATGCGGCATCGTCGTCATCAACAAAGGATCAACGATGGAGACTGCTGGCACGATGGCCTTGCAGCGCAGAGACTTCTTGTCACCGTTTTGAGGGTTGGTGAACACCGCAAAGGAGTTGCCCTCCGAGCCGGTGCCGCAGGTGGTGGGCACGGCAACCAGCGGCAGCGCATCGGGAGAACTGAGGCGTCCAAAGATGTAGTCGCTCAGATCTCCCGTGTTAACAGCCATGAAGGCAATGCCTTTGGCGGCATCTATCACACTGCCACCGCCCAGGGCCACAACCACCGTGCAGCCCTCCTGCCGCGCCCGCGCCGCGCCCGCCTCTGCCGTTGTAGTTAGCGGGTTTTGCTCCACTTCGTCAAAGAGAGCCCAGCTGAGCTTTTCCTCCTCAAGTTGCGAAATCGCCCGGTCGAGAAGCCCCGAGCGGCGGGCGCTGCTCTTTCCGGTGACGATCAGGGCGCGCTGCCCCAGCCCTGCGGCCTGCCTGCCGATCTGCTCGGCAGCACCACAGCCAAAAAGGATATTCACAGGAAGGTTATAGGCAAACATCAGCTGTTCCTCTCACGTTTCTCTAACATCTTTTTCCCATCTTTCACACATCTTTCACACATCGCTCGCCGTGCTCCCCTACTGCGTAAAGCGGGTCCATATGTCGTTGTAAAGATCGAGTACGTCCGAGGGCAGATCGAGAGTCTCCGAGCCTTTATCCAGTGCACTTTGTGGCGGGTTGATCGCAGGATTATCCGTGTATTCCGAGCCGAGCAGATCAAGCGCCGCCGTGTTGGGGTTGGTGTAGGGAAACACCTCTGAGACAAGGGCGCTGACCTTCGGTTCCATCAGATAATTCAGGAACTCCTCGCAGAGCTGCTTGTTTTTGGTTCCCTTGGCGATGACCAGATTGTCCTGAAACTTGTACTGGCCCTGCTCGGGAAAGACCACCTTGACATCCGGGACTTCGCTCATCGCTATGGCTATCTCGGCACTGTACATCAGGCCGGCCACACAGTCGCCGTTGATGATGGCGGTCTTTGGCGAG
>JAISMZ010000042.1 GCA_031276475.1 Coriobacteriales bacterium | reverse complement strand
AACGGACACAGGGACGGTTGATCTGTCCTGTTTTCCCGTGAGGTGCTTTTTGCAACGATAGATTCGCCAAAAAACAGGACAGATCAACCGTCCCTGTGTCCGTTTTATAGCCTGCCCCCGTGTCCCGTCCCCCCGTGCTGTCTGCGTCGCCGCGTCCCTCCCACCACAGCTGCGCGTTCTCACGCGCCAGCGCCAGTGCCTCAGGCGAGTTGTCGGTGGCGATAACCTGGCAGTCGGCCAGCTCATCCAACAGAGCCAGGGCTACGCAGCCGCTGCCGGTGCCGATCTCGACGACGCGTGCGCGGGGGGGCAGCGCAGCGAGCACCAGATCCACCAGCGTCTCAGTCTCCGGCCGAGGGATCAGCACTCCCGGACGCACATGCAGCTCCAGATGCCTGAACGGCGCCCGACCGATGAGGTATTGCAGGGGCTCGCCGCCGTCGCGGCGCGTGATCAGGGCGCGCAGGCAGTCGCGCTCGCAAAGCGACAGTGGCCGGTCGTAGTCGAGGTAGAGATCCAGGCGCGAAAGGCCGGTCGCCTGGCCCACCAACAGCTGCGCCGCCAGACGCGGGTTCTCCTCCCCCGCTCGCGCAAAATGCGCCTGCGTCCATTCAAGAGTGGTGCGGATCGTCCAATCCAAAGCCGCAACCAAAGCCTAGACCGCCTCTGCCAGGCGCTGTGCCCGGTCGGCAGTTATCAGGGCCGTGGTCAACTCCTCCAGCCCGGCGCCGCCGGCCGAGCGCAGCACGCCGCTATAGCTGCCGTTATAGCCAATGCGATGATCGGTGACGCGGTCTTGTGGCCCATTGTAGGTGCGAATCTTCTCCGAGCGGTCGCCGGTGCCGATCTGCGAGCGCCGCTGCTCGCCCAGTTCGGAGAGCTGCTCGGCCAACATTCGGTCGTAGAGGCGCGCCCGCAGCACCTGCATCGCCGCCTCCTTGTTTTGCAGCTGCGACTTCTGGTCCTGGGACTGCACCACCAAGCCACTGGGCAGGTGCGTGATGCGCACGGCGGAGTCGGTGGTGTTAACGCACTGTCCGCCGGGGCCACCGGCGCGATAGACGTCGATGCGCAGATCGTTGGGATTAATCGCCACCTCCAGCTCGTCGGCCTCGGGCAGGACGGCGACGGTGGCCGTGGAGGTGTGGATCCGCCCCTGGCTTTCGGTCTTGGGCACCCTTTGCACGCGATGCACGCCGCTTTCAAACTTCATCACCGAATAAACCTTGTCGCCGGAGACCTTGAACTCGATGCGCGAGAAACCACCGGCCTCGGAAGGGTTGGAGTCCAGCGGCTCGACCTTCCAACCCTTTTCGTGGGCAAAGCGCAGATACATATCGTAGAGGTCGCCGGCAAAGATCGCCGCCTCATCGCCACCAGCGCCGGCCCTTATCTCAACGATGATGTCTTTGTCGTCGTTGGGGTCGCTGGGCAAAAGCATCAGTTTTATCTCGTCTTCGAGCTCGGCGATGCGCACACTTTGCTCGGCGATCTCGGCCTGGGCAAACTCCTTGGTCTCGGCGTCGGTCTCGCCGTGCAACATTTCACGGGCGGCGGCAAGGTCGTCGGTTGCGGCCACGTAGGCGCGCGCGTGGCGGATCAGCTCGCTTTGGGCGGCGTGTTCGCGGGCCAGGCGGGTATACTCGCGCTGATCGGTCGTACCGGCCGCCTCGCCCAGCCGCACCTCCAGCTCGGCGTAGGCCGCGATCATCTGTCGCAGTTTCTCATCCACGCAGTTCGCCTCCCGTAGCGGCAGTTACCTTGCGCAGCAGTTTTTGGTGCAGCTTGTCAACCTCTTCGGAGGTCAGGGTGCGGCTTGGTGCCCGGTAGCTCAGCGAGAAGGCCAGCGATTTGCGGCCGGCACCGAGCTTGGCTGCGTCGCGGTAGACGTCAAAGAGGCGGATCTGCTCGAGCAGGGCACCGCCGGCCGACTTCAAGGCCCGCGTTACGCTCTCAGCCGAGACCTCCTCGCCAACGACCAGGGCGATGTCCAGCTGCACGGCCGGGTAGAGCGGGATGTCGTGGTAGTCGCGGGCCTGGCGGGCGACGCTGAGCAGCGCCTTACGCTCCAGCTCAAAGGCCACAACGGGTGCTTCTACGCCAAAGGCCTCAGCCGCCAGCGGATGGATCTCACCCAGCCAGCCGAGGTTGGTCTTGCCGGCCAATACCAGCGCGGCCCGACCGGGGCGCAGCCACGGGGCGGCCACAGGTTCGGGCGGCGTCTCGTGTTGGCGAGCTGCGCTCTGCTGGGCGCCTCCGCGCGCTTCGCCGGTTGCATCCTGCTGCGCGTCGCCGCTGTCTTTGCCAGCTGTACTCTGCTGCGCGCCGCCGCCTTCGTCGACTGCGTGGCCCAGTGGCACAAAGCGCAGGTTGGCGATGTTCAGCTCGCGGGCCAGCGTCTCGATGACCCCCTTGGCGTCAAAAAAATCGATGTTTTCGGCCTCCTCGTTCCAGCCGGTATCGCGCCAGCTACCGCTGAGCACCGCCGCAATCAGCGTCCGCTCCCGGGGCAACTTGCGGCCCGGCTCGGTGCTAAAGACGGCACCGCATTCAAAGAGTTGCACATTAGCTGTGCCGTGACTGTTGTTGTTGGCCACGGAGCGCAGCAGGCCGGGGATGATGCTGCGGCGCATCTCGGTCTGCTCAAGCCCGAGCGGGTTGATCAACTCCACCGCCTGCTCGCTTTCGCCAACGGGCATCCTCAGCTTCTCCAGGTCGTCGGCAGCGGCAAAGGCATAGGTCATGGTCTCGTTTAGCCCACAGGCCCTCAGCGTTGCGGCGATGCACTCAGAGCGCGCCTGCTCGACGCTGCGTCTGCCGATGCGCCCCGTGCCGCCCGGCAGGCTGGAGGGCACACGGTCCATGCCCCAGACGCGCAGGATCTCCTCGTAGAGGTCGATCTCGCGCTCCAGGTCGGGGCGAAAGCTGGGTGGGGTAACGAGGAACTCAGACTGACGACTGACGACTGGCGCGGCCACGGTGGCGCCGGTGAGGGCGTCCGCGGCGCCGGCGGGGGCGGGGGCTGTAGCGGCGCCGGCTGTGGCGGCCTCAGCGTCGGCCGCGCCCGCCTCGCTCACCGTGCAACCCAGCCGCTGAAGGATTGCAACACAGTCGGCGTCGGGGATATCGGCACCGGTCAGGGCGCGAACGCGCTCGCAGCGCAGGCGCAGCGTGGGCAGCTGCCGCGGCGCGGGATAGACGTCAATCACACCCTCGCAGACGCTGCCGCCGGCCACCTCCACCATCAAAGCGGCGGCGCGGGCCGAGAACTGTTCGCAGGTGGCGTCGTCCACACCGCGTTCGTAGCGCTGCGAAGCCTCGGAGAAGAGTTGCAGCTTGCGGCTGGTGCGGCTGGTATGGGTTGTGGAGAAGGTCGCGGATTCAAGCAGGATGTCAACGGTGTTCTCCGTAACCTCGCTCTTTAAACCGCCCATCACGCCGGCCAGGCCGATGGTCTCGCCAGCACCGTCGGCGGCGTTGCCATCAACGATGCAGGTGATGTCTGCGTCCAGCTCGCGCTCCACGCCGTCCAGGGTCGTAAAGCGCTCGCCGTCTGTGGCCGCGCGGACGACGATCTGCACCCGGCCCTCGCTGTCCCTGGCGAGCGTGGCCAGATCGAAGGCGTGCAGCGGCTGGCCGGTCTCGAACATGATGTAGTTGGTGACGTCGACGAGGTTGTTTATCGGGCGGGCGCCGCTGGCCTTGACCCGCTCCGCCAGCCACTGCGGCGACGGGCCGATGCGCACTCCCCTGATCACGCGGGCCGTGTAGCGCGGGCAGCGCTCGGGGTAGCTGATCGCTACGCTGGCCAGCTCTTCCACCGCGCCGGCAAGTGGCGGGGAGGGCACTTCGCGGCCGATCTGGTAGGGAAGG
>JAISMZ010000008.1 GCA_031276475.1 Coriobacteriales bacterium | reverse complement strand
GTGCAGATTGAGGTGCCGTCCACCGAGGCCAGTGAGGAGGAGATCGCAGCCGAAGTGGAAGGCCTGCGCCAGTATTATCTGGAATATGAAGATATTACCGGGCGCGCCGCCGAGCTGGGCGACGTTGCCAGCGTGGTGATTATCCATGACGATCAAAAAGACGCTGTGGAGGAAGACGGCGCAGACGCTGCTGCGGCCGGCGACGAGCACGACGCCGATGCCGATACCGAGCACGACGCCGATGAGGGGGATGCCGATCAGCTGCATGCGCACGAGCATCCCCAGGACATCGAGTTGGGAGCGGGGATGATGCCGTCGGCTTTTGACGAGCATATCGTCGGGCTGAAGGTAGGGGAGGTTACAGAGTTTGAGTTTGTCTTTGATGACGAAGCGGCTCCTGAGCGCGAACCGATGAAAGTCAAGCTGCGCCTGGATGGCCTGAAGAAGAAGATCCTGCCGGAGCTGACCGATGAATGGGTTAAACAAACCGTTGAGTTTGCCGATGTTGCTGAGCTCAAGGAGCGCATTCGCGAGTCTATCGTCGCTGCCAAGGAGCAGGAGATCGGCTCGCTGCGCGAGGTTGCCGCCTCGCGGGCGCTGGCTGAGCGGCTTGTTGGCGAGGCGCCTGAGCAGCTGATTAAGCAGACCGAACAGGACAACTACAAGGACTTTTACAAGCGCCTGCAAAACAACCGGATCAGCTTTGATCAGTACCTGGCAGGCAATAATTTGACTCCGGAGCGCTTTCGCGAGGAGATGCACGAGCAGGCGCAGTTTAACGCCAGACTGTCGTTGGCTCTAGACGCTCTGGCGCGCAATTCTGGCCTGAGCATTTCCGATGAGGAGATCCGCGCGGAGTTTGAGCGGGCCGGCGTCAACGACCCCGAGAAGCTCTATCAGGAGTGGAAACGCCAGGGACGCCTCTCTGAGATTCGTCAGGGGCTGCTGCGTACCAAGGCCGCTGAGCACCTGACCTCCACCGCCGAGGTATTTGCCCCGGGCACTTTGGAGCCGTCGTCGCCAGCTGGCGCAAAGGCTGCTGACGATGACACCGTTGCCAGCGACGCTGCTGACGCGACCGTAGACGCCGCCGCGAGTGATACCAAGACGGCCGCTGCGGCCGACATCGGCTCCGATAAACCCGCTAAAAAGCCGCGCAAGACCGCCAGCAAGAAGACCGAGGCAAAGCAAACCGCTAAGCAGACTGAGAAAGGTGAGCAAAAATGAGCCCACTCCCATCAAAATCGGCATTGATCCCCTACGTCATCGAGCAGACGCCGCATGGCGAGCGCAGTTTTGACATCTACTCCCGCCTGCTCAACGATCGCATCGTCTTTCTTGGTGAGGCGATCGACGATCACGTGGCTAACACCGTCGTTGCCCAGTTGCTGCATCTGGAAAGCGACGACCCAGAAAAGGACATTTCGCTGTACATCAACTCGCCCGGCGGCGTGATTACCGCGGGACTGGCTATCTATGACACCATGCAGTTCATCAAATGCGATGTCTCAACGATCTGCGTCGGCCAATGCGCCTCGATGGGCGCCGTGCTTCTGGCGGCCGGTACCCGCGGCAAGCGCTTTGCCCTGCCCAATTCCCGCGTGATGATCCACCAGCCTTCCGGTGGCGCCCAGGGTCAGCAGACCGAGATCGAGATAGCGGCGCGTGAGATCCTCTATGCCCGCGAGCGGCTGAATCAGATACTCGCCGAGCACACCGGGCAGGATCTGGAGAAGATCCATGTGGACACCGAACGGGACAACTTCATGAGCGCCGAGGCTGCCAGGGAGTACGGACTGGTGGACGAAGTATTCTATCACCGCGATAAGTAGATTTTCGACCAAAAGGGATGACGAATGGCAGACAGCTACAGTGGTTTTGGCGGTTATGACGGCCTTGATGGCATCGGTGGCCTTGATGGCATCGGCGGTATGGGCAGCGGCTATGATGAGATTCGTTGCAGCTTCTGTGGCAAGCCCCAGGACTTGGTACGCAAACTGATAGAGGGCCCCAACGCCTATATCTGTGACGAGTGCATCACGCTTTGTAACGAGATCGTTGCCCGCGACAGTTTTGTTGGTAAGCGGCCCTCCACGGCTCAAGCGGAGGCTCTCACGGCTCCCTCAGAAGAGCCTGTGGTCTTTGACGAACTGCCTGTGCCGACGCAGATCTACAGCGAGCTCTCCAAATACGTGATTGGCCAGGAGCGAGCTAAAAAGGCGCTTTCGGTTGCAGTTTACAATCACTACAAGCGCGTCTCGTTGGGGGAAAGCCCTGGCGACGCCGAGGTTGAGTTGGCCAAGAGCAACATCATGCTGATCGGCCCGACCGGCTGTGGCAAGACCCTGTTGGCGCAGACTTTGGCGCGGATCCTCAAGGTGCCCTTTGCCATCGCCGACGCCACGGCGCTGACCGAGGCTGGCTACGTGGGAGAGGATGTGGAGAATATCCTCCTCAAGCTGATCACCGCTGCCGACTTTAACATCACCCAGGCCCAGGTGGGCATCATCTACATCGACGAGATTGACAAGGTAGCGCGCAAGGCCGAGAACCTCTCAATCACCCGCGATGTCTCTGGCGAGGGCGTCCAGCAGGCGTTGCTGAAGATCATCGAGGGCACGGAAGCTTCGGTGCCACCCCAGGGCGGCCGCAAGCACCCCCAGCAGGAACTGATCAAGATTGATACTACCAACATCCTGTTTATCCTCGGCGGAGCCTTTGTTGGTTTGGATAAGATAGTCGCCGACCGTATCGGCCGCAAGGGCATCGGTTTTGCGGCCGAGGTCAAAAAGCCTCATACCCGGCAGTCCTCCGAGGTCCTGGCCAAGACGCTTCCGGAAGATCTCACCAGCTTTGGCATGATCCCTGAGTTCATTGGCCGCATTCCGGTGATTTGCAGCGTTGACGAGCTGAGCGAGGACGACCTCGTGCGCGTGCTCACCGAGCCTAAAAACGCGCTGGTAAAGCAATACGTGCGGATGTTCTCTTTTGAGGACACGCTGCTGACCTTTACCGACAGCGCGCTGCTGGAGATCGCCCGTGAGGCAGTTCAACACGGCACCGGTGCTCGTGGTCTGCGCGCCATCTGTGAGCGCACGCTCCTGGACACGATGTATGACCTGCCGGCCAACGATTCCATCGCCGAGGTGGTTGTCACCCCCGAGGCGGTGCGCGGCCAGCAGCCTCCGACCATCGTCTTGCGCTCGCTTAAAAAGCGCGTCAAGGCCAGCGCCTGAGACCGCCTTGAGCGAGCTGCCCAAAACATATGACCCCGCGGCGCTGGAAGGCCCGATATTTGCCCAATGGTTGTCCGGCGGCTATTTTGGCCGTGATGACAGCACGATAGAGGCCCCCGAGGACGCCTACACCATTGTCATCCCGCCGCCGAATGTTACCGGCATGCTGCATATGGGTCACGCCCTGAACAATACCCTGCAAGACATCCTCGTGCGCCGGGCACGGATGCAGGGTTTAAAGACCCGCTGGGTGGTCGGCTCTGACCACGCGGGCATCGCCACTCAAAACAAGGTCGAGCAGAAGCTGGCCGGTGAGGGGCTGACGCGCTTTGACCTTGGCCGCGAGGCCTTTGTCCAGTCCTGCTGGCAGTGGCGGCGCGAATACGGCTCAACGATCATCGAGCAGCTCAAGGCGATGGGCTGTTCGTGCGACTTTGCCAACGAGAAGTTCACCATGGACCCGGCCTACGCCGCGGCGATCCGCCGGGTCTTTGTGCAGTGGT
>JAISMZ010000253.1 GCA_031276475.1 Coriobacteriales bacterium | reverse complement strand
GAACTGCTAAAGAAAGAACGTATCGCCGAGGCCAAGGACACGGCATACCAGATAAAGCAGGAGGCCGACCGCGACGCCAATGAGCGTCGCAAGGAGATCAAAGTATTGGAGAATCGCCTGCTGCAACGCGAAGAGAGCATCGACAAGAGGGCCGCCGGCCTGGATACCCGTGAACACCAGATCTCATCGCAGGCCGGCCAGGTGGAGAAAAGAGAGCGTGAGCTTAACGCGGCCTACGCGGAGGTGCAGCAGTCCCTGGAGCGCGTTGCCGGCCTGACCCCCGAGCAGGCGCGCAAGGAGCTTTTGGAGTCCGTGCGCTCCGATGTTACCCGCGAGGCGGCAACGCTGATCCGCGACGCCGAACAACAGGTGCGCCGCGAATCCGACAAGAAATCCCGGGAGATTCTCTCACTGGCCATTCAGCGCGTTGCCGCCGACCATAGCGCCGAGCACACCGTCTCCAGCGTGACCATCCCCTCGGAGGACATTAAAGGGCGAATCATCGGCCGCGAGGGGCGCAACATCCGTACCTTTGAGCAGATCACCGGCATCAATCTGATCATCGATGACACGCCGGAGACCGTGGTGATCTCCAGCTTTGACCCCGTGCGCCGCGAGATTGGCCGCATCACGTTGGAGAACCTGATCGCCGACGGGCGCATCCATCCGGCGCGGATTGAGGAGATGTTTAACATGGCCACGGCCTTTGTCACCGAGCAGGTGCAGGAGGCCGGCGACACGGCGGCTTTTGACGCCGGTGTGATGGATCTCCATCCCGAGTTGATAAAAACCCTCGGGCGGCTGAAGTACCGCACCTCCTACGGCCAAAACGTGCTCGACCATTCGCTGGAAGTGGCCTATCTGGCCGGCGTGATGGCCGCGGAGCTGGGGCTGGACCCAACTGCTGCCAAACGGGCGGGCCTGCTCCATGACCTGGGCAAGGCCATCGACCACGAGATTGACGGTTCGCACGCGGTGATCGGCGCCGATCTGGCCCGCCGCTTTGGCGAGTCGCCCGAGATCGTGCATGCCATAGAGGCCCATCATGCCGATGTTGAGCCCTCCACCGTGCTGGCCGTGCTGATTCAGGCGGCCGATGCCATCTCCGCCGCCCGCCCCGGTGCGCGCCGCGAGTCGATGGAAAGCTATATCAAACGCCTGGAGAAACTCGAGGGCATCGCCAACTCCCATGCCGGCGTCGAGCGCACCTACGCCATGCAGGCCGGCCGCGAGGTTCGCGTGATGGTCGAGCCGGAGCGCATCTCTGACGCCGAAGCAACGGTGCTGGCCCACGACATCGCCCGCCAGATAGAAGACGAGATGGAATACCCCGGCCAGATAAAAGTGCTGGTAATTCGCGAGTCCCGTGCCGCCGATTATGCCAAGTGAGGCCAGCGACCGCAAACCTGGATCCGACGCCGCCCTGCTCGACTTCTTAGAGCAGGTCTCCGGCGAGGTACAGGCCCGCGTTGAGGAGAGCTTTGGCGAAGGCTTTGTGCGCCTGCGCTCCTCGGAGGCCGAACGCCGCCAGGCCCTGCATGACATCCGCGGTGTTGAAGACATCGTCATCGAGCTTTTGCGCAACGCCCGCGATGCCAACGCCCACAACATCTATATCGCCACAACCCGCGACGGCGACGACCGTCTGCTGACGGTGATCGACGACGGCGCCGGCATCCCCGCCGAGATGGTCGAGCGGATCTTTGAGCCCCGCGTGACCTCCAAGCTGGACAGCATGGTCACCGACGACTGGGGTGTGCACGGCCGCGGCATGGCCCTCTACTCAATTCGCACCAACGCCACGCTTGCCCGCGTCGCACTGAGCATCACCGGACTGGGCAGCGCCCTGGAGGTGCGCGCCGACACCGCCTCGCTGCCGGAGCGGGCCGACCAGTCTAGCCTGCCAACTGTGGAGAAGGACGAGGCCGGCCAGCTGCACGTCGCCCGCGGGCCGCACAACATCGTGCGCACGGCGGTGGCCTTTGCTCTGGCCAACCGCCAGCGCCTGACGGTCTACCTCGGCTCGCCTTCCGAGATCGCTGCCACGTTGCTGGAAAGGGGCAGCGCGTCAATTGGCAGCGAGGGGCTGCTGCTGCGCCGTGACGTCTCGGGGTTGCCCCTGCCTGAGCGCCTCGCCCTCAGTCGCGATGCCGCCGCCTTGGAGCAAGCAGGCGCCGAGATCGGCCTGCACCTCTCCGAGCGCACCGCTCATCGCATCCTGACCGGCCAGATTGTCCCTCTGGCGCCGCTGCTGGACAGCGTCCTTTCCCGCCGCGACCGGGTAAGCGCCGCGCCCGACCTGCACCGCGATAACCGTGGCCTGAAAATCGCCGAAGACGACCTGCAGGCCTTCTCGCGCGACCTGGAAAGCGTCTTTGAGCCGCTGGCCGAGCGCTACTACCTGAGCCTGCGCGACCTGCCCCGAATCCGCGTCAGCGGTGAGCAGATCGTCGTTCGCTTTGATATTGAGAAGGAGCTTTAGGTAAGCGGGCACTGCGTGGCCAGCAGCCGATGCTCAGGGCTGCTCAGATTGGGGTCGGCAGCCAGCAGCTCGTGGGCGTCGTCGTGGGCCTGGGCGATCAGCTCGGCATCGCGAATCACATTGACCAGCTTCAGCGCGCCTTTGCCGTGCTGGCGCGAGCCCAAGACGTCGCCTTCACGGCGCAGTTTGAGATCCAGCTCGGCCAACTCCAGACCGTCAGCGACCGATTCGATGGTTCGCAGACGGGCCAGCGCGCTGGGGTTGTTGCTGCCAGAGACCAAAAAGACCTGCCCGTCGTGCTCGCCGCGCCCCACCCGGCCGCGCAGCTGATGCAGCTGGGCCAGGCCAAAGCGGTCGGCGTCAAGAATCACCATCACCGTGGCGTTAGGCACATCCACACCCACCTCAACAACAGTCGTAGAAACCAGGATATCCACCTCGCCAGAGCGAAAGCGCTCCATCACGGACGCCTTCTCGGCGTCGCTCAGACGGCTGGTCATCAGCTCCACGCAGCGGTCGTTAAAGACCGACCGGCGCAGCATCTCCACCTCGTCAAGCGCAGCCGCGATGTGGTTGGCATCGTCGTATTCGCTGTAGAGGCTGACGAACTCCTCCGGCTCGTCGCCTGCCCGGCTGCCGGTGCGCCCGCTGCGGGCTGCGGGCCTGCCGGTGCCGGTGCCGTCTGCGCCGTCGGTGGCCGCGCCAGTGCCGGCGCCACTTGCGTCCGCGCCAGCCGCTCCCGCACCCGCTCCGCTCGCCCCCGCATCCGCATCCACACCGCCCGCCCCCGCGTCAGCGGCCCTCCCGCCTTTCGCCTCGCCGATCAGCGGGCAGATGAAGTAGGCCTGCTGCCCG
>JAISMZ010000250.1 GCA_031276475.1 Coriobacteriales bacterium | reverse complement strand
TGCCTGCGGATAAGCGTCGGCCGCCCCGAGGAGAACACCGCACTGCTAGAGGCGCTGGATGAGCTGGATGAGCTGAATGTGACAGGGGGACGAATATGACAGGCGAAAGAGCCATGGGGACAGGCCCTCTGGCCCTGTTCGATAGAACAGGGCCAGAGGGCCTGTCCCCATGGCTCTTTTACGTCCCCCAGACCGACCACGAAAGAGGTGAGCGATGCGAGAGACCACCATTGAGCGCCAGACGCGCGAGACCAACATAGTCTTGAGCCTGGAGCTGGACGGCAGCGGTACGACCGATGTCTTTACCGGCGTGCCATTCTTCGACCACATGCTGGAGGCTTTTGGCCGTCACGGCCTGTTTGACCTGCGCGTAAAGGCTGAAGGCGACCTCGAGGTAGACGCCCATCACACCGTGGAGGACGTTGGCATCGTGCTCGGCCAGGCCTTTGACGCGACGCTCGGCGACCGGGCGGGCATCACCCGCTTTGGCCAGGCCCTGGTGCCGATGGACGAGGCCCTGGTCTTGGCCGCCGCCGACATATCCGGCCGCGGTCAGCTGCACTGGGACGTCTCGCTGCCCATCGAGTTCATCGGCAGCTTTGACACCACGCTGTTTAAGGAGTTCTTAATCGCGCTGGCCACCAACTCCGGCTGTACGCTGCACGTCCGTTCGCTGGCCGGCGAGAACGCCCATCACATCATCGAGGCGGCGTCCAAGGCGGTGGCGCGCGCACTGGCCGCCGCCGTGGCCATAGACGCGCGCGTCGCGGGACGGATCCCCTCAACCAAGGGCAGCCTGCAGGGCTGAGCGGCGGACTCCGCAGATTGACAGGTCCACCTCCATAGATTAACATTCGGTACGACAAACGATAGAGATTGTGATACAAACATCTTTGGAGCAAAAATGGCGACGACAACGTTCAGCATCAGGATGGATCCCGATATAAAGAAGCAGTTTGACGGTTTTTGCGCCGAGGTGGGCATGAACCCGTCCACTGCCTTTAACCTGTTCGCCAGAGTGGTGGTTCGTGAACGTCGGCTACCGTTTGAGGTTGAGGCGCCAACGCTTCCCAGACAGGAGCTGTTCCAGCGGATCCAGGATATTGAGGAAGGTCGCAATATCGTCCACCACGATCTGATTGAAGCATGAGGTGGACTTGCAATGGCACGATAAAGCCTGGAACGACTACCTCTATTGGCAAAGCCAGGATAGGCGGATCGCAAAGAAGATCAATGCCCTATTAAAATCTATCAAACGAAACGAACGTTTAGGGCATATGGAGATAGTAAAGAGCGACTATGCCGGATGGTACAGTACACGAATAGATCAGGCCAACCAGCTGATATTCAAGGTCAGCGACACTGTGCTGGTTGTTGCCTCCTGTCGCGGACACTACGAATGAGGTAAACTGAGATAAACGCGCATAGGCACTTTGGCGAACAACGTTAATGCGGCATCAACAGGAAAGCGATGAGTTTGCAGACTGAAACAAAACCCAAAACGGTGGTCGTCGACTACTCCAAAGGCAATCTTCGCAGTGTGGAGAAGGGCTTGGCGCTGGCCGGTGCGGCCGCCCTGGTCTCCGCCGATGCCGACGACATTGCCCGCGCCGACGCAATCGTCTTGCCGGGGGTCGGCTCGTTTGCCGACGCCTCGGCGACGATGCTGGCCTCGGGGCAGATGCAGGCGATACGCGAGCGCGTGCGCGCCGGCGTGCCCTTCTTAGGCATCTGTCTGGGCCTACAACTGCTCTTTGAACGCGGCGACGAGGGGCTGGGGAGGCGCCAACCAATCATTGCACGGTCATCTTCCGGCCAATTTGCCCCAGATCCGCCTGGGCAAACAACGCCATTACCGCAAGTAGTGGCGTCGTCTGCCCAAACGGATCTGGGGCAAATTGACTCGAAATCTGACGCACAAGCATTGGTTGGCGCCTCCCCGGAACAGCCAACCTTTGAGCATCGCTGGGCCGAGGGATTGGGCCTGCTGCGCGGTCATTGCCGGCGCATCGACTCAACCGATTTACAGGGACGCAGCTACAAGGTACCGCATGTTGGCTGGAACCAGGTTCACTACAGCGGTGATGAGTTGTGGATAAGCCCGCTGTTTGCCGGTATCGCAGACGGCTCCAACTTCTACTTCACGCACTCCTACCAGGCGCAGCCCCGCGACCATTCCGACATCATTGCCAGCGTCGTTCACGCCCGACCCTTTACCTGCGCCGTGCGTCGCGAGCAGATATTCGCGACCCAGTTCCATCCCGAGAAGTCTTCGCGCAACGGCCTTGCCGTGCTGCGCAACTTCGTCGATTTTGTCAGAGGTGCCTGAGGATGTTTATCTTACCAGCGATAGATCTGCTCGAGGGCAAGGCGGTGCGTCTGGCCCAGGGCGATTATGCCGCCGTCACCGTTTATAACAACGACCCGGTTGCCCAGGCGCAGCAGTTTGCCCAGGCCGGTGCCGAGTGGCTGCACGTTGTCGATCTGGAGGGTGCGCGCAGCGGCCGGCCGGCCGCTGCGGCCCTGATTGAGCAGATCATCGCCGCGACGGGCCTGAAGGTTGAGGTCGGCGGCGGGGTGCGCGAGATGCAGACCCTGCAACGCTGGATTGAGGCCGGTGCCTCGCGCGTGGTCATCGGTACGCAACTGGCCCGCGACCCGGCCTTTGCCCGCGCGGCGGCAGCGCGCTTTGGCGAGGCCGTTGTGGCCGGCGTGGACGCCCGCGATGGCGAGGTGGCCATCGAGGGTTGGCGCGAGGGCAGCGGGATTGCCGCCGAGGAGCTGGTGGCCGAGCTGACCGGCTGGGGAATTCGCCATCTGGTGTATACCGATATCTCCCGCGACGGCATGCAGACCGGCATCAACGCCCCTGCCTATGCGCGCATCGCCCGTGTTGCCGGCTTTGCCGTGACCGCCTCGGGCGGCATCACCAGCCTCGATGACCTGCGGGCGCTGGCCGCCCTCGGAGACGACGTTGTGGAGGGCGCGATTGCCGGCAGGGCCCTCTACGAGAGGGCGTTTACGGTTGAGCAGGCGGTGGGGTTATTGGGAGGTGGCGGGCCGCTGGCTGCGGATGCCGCGTCTGCCTCCACAACTGATGCCGCTGGGCCCGCTCCCGCCCCGCCCGAAAGGAGCGCCTGATGCTGACCAAACGGGTGATACCCTGCCTGGACGTTAAGCAGGGGCGCGTGGTAAAGGGCGTCAACTTTGTCGATCTGCGCGACGCCGGAGACCCCGTGGAGCTGGCCGCCAGCTACGACGACCAGGGTGCTGACGAGGTGGTCTTCCTTGACATTACGGCCACCCACGAGCAGCGTGAGACGACGATTAAAATGGCCGCGCGGGCCTCTGAAGAGCTGCATATCCCCTATACGGTGGGCGGCGGCTTTAAGGATCTGGCCTCGATGCGCACGATGATTGCCGCTGGCGCCGATAAGCTCTCGGTGAACTCCGCCGCCGTGCGCCGCCCCGAACTGATTACCGAGGCGGCCCGCCTCTTTGGCTCGCAGGCCGTGCTCTGCGCCATCGACGCCAAGCAGGTGCGCGGCAGTCTGGAGCGCTGGACGGTCTATCTGAATGGCGGACGGCTGGATACCGGCATCGATGCCGTGCGTTGGGCGGCTGAGGCGGCGCGGCGCGGGGCTGGCGAGATTTTGCTGACCTCGATGGACCGCGATGGCACCAAAGACGGTTTTGACCTGCCGCTGACCCGTGCGGTGGCCCGTGCGGTGGAGATTCCGGTGATTGCCAGCGGTGGCGTGGGCAACCTTGAGCACTTTGCCGAGGGCATTTTGCTCGGCGAGGCCGATGCCGTGCTGGCCGCCAGCGTCTTTCATTTTGGCGAGCTGACCGTCGGGCAGGTGAAGCGCTATCTTGCCGAGCAGGGCATTGCCGTGCGGCTGGATTGAGGCCGGCGTG
>JAISMZ010000240.1 GCA_031276475.1 Coriobacteriales bacterium | reverse complement strand
CGGGCAGCGGCAGCGAATCCTCGTCCTTGCCCTCAGCGCCCAAATGCATGAAGAGGTTGGAGATTTTGCCCGCCAGCCCCTCACCGCTGGCGTTAACCAGATCGACGTCCACCTCGCTCATCTGCGAGACGCGCCGGATCAGCTCCTTGTCATAATAGGCGTAGCCCAGTTTGCTGGCGAGAAGCTCACCGACTTCGCGCCCGCCGGAGCCGTACTGACGGTTGATGGAGATAATGGTTCTGGTCATCTTGTCCTCTATCGCATTCAGCATCTGGCCGGTTGTGGTTGCGTTACGATTCTGCGGTTACTGTTTGGCATACTGTACCATATTAAAAGCTTTTCTGAGCGGCTCTCAGACAGAAAAGCGCCACGAGACAGGAAATGCCCCCATGAAGATAGGGAGAAGTGTGGCGATTACCCGAAGGCAGTTCTTCTCCGGCATGCTTGGAGCCGGCGCGTTAGCCGCCGGAGCCTCCGTTGCGTTGCCCGGTTGCCAGAAAAAAGACAGCACGACCGAGCTCATCGAGGCCGTGGCGACCCACGCGCCCAACGCGCGCGTCTATTATCTGGACGTCTCCAAAGATCAGATTGTTGCCAGTGCCGATGCCGCAGAGGCTGAGGCCGGCGACTATCTGCGGGAACGCGCCAGCTTTGACCTGCCTCTCGGTTGTCTGCTTTATCAGAACAGCGAGGATTTCGCGCTGGTGGTGCGCAGCAGGGCGGGCATGTCAGATGTGGAGGAGACCGGCGGTGCAGCAAGCGCGAGTGGCGGCGCGGGCAGCGGTTCTGGTGGGAGCGGCGGTTCGGACGCGAACGCGGGCGGCAGAGACAGCGCTTCGGGTTCCGACGGCGGTTCCAACAGCAGCTTTGGCTCGGAGGCAAGCTCCGGCACAGGGGGCAGCTCCGGCTCTTCTCCTCTGGTCTCGCTCTCCCTGCTCAACCTCCAAGACGGCAGCCTCAGCAGCCTTCTCGACAACGCACTGGGCGCCGCCGAGGATTTTGTTATCTACGACGCTCGTGCCAACAACGAGATCCTGATCTGGGTAGAATGCCATTTGACCAGCGGTGAGTGGCGCGTCCACGCCGCCCCCCTGCTAGCCGGCAAACGGGGAACGGCGGCCTTGCTGGACGAGGGTGGCCTGCTCTACGAACCGCCGATGCTCTGCGTCTGCGCCCAAAGCGCCTACTGGACGGTGATGCCCAACCCTGACGGCTCCGCCTCCTTTGAGGACTCGCTGCTCAAGCGTGCGCGGTTAACCGGCACGGGCGCCGATGCCAGCGTAGGCGAACCGGAGCAGGTCTATGTCTCGCACGGACGGATGATAACCAACCCTCAGTCCAGCGACGGCGTGTTGACCTTTGTTCCACGTGTGGATGTCAGCGCGGTGTTCTACCAGCTCACCGCCTTACACGATGATACCGGCGAGATAGACGAGGTGGCCATTTTGCCGCCGGCGCTGCGGGTCAGCGACGCGGTCTTCGGGCCGAGCGGCTTTTCCTTTCAGATAGAGCTCGGCTATGACTACGCCAAGGGGCTGAGCCGCTACGGCACCTATGAACAAATGCCCGACGGACGTTACTTCTTTGCCAACAAGACCCCCTCCAGCCCTACCGCCAGCGTCGGCGGCTGCCTGTACCTCAAGTCCACCAAAAACATCATCGGCTTTGACGTGGCGAACAATCGCTTTTTTGTTGTGGGGACACCCAAAGATTGCGTGGAGTACGGAGATATCCTGGCTGGCAGCGGAGCGCACCAGACGCTGGTGACCTACACGACGATCACCAACAAGATCAGCGCCGACAAGAGTACCACCCGGGTGCGCGTGCTGGAGCCGGTGACTCTCTAAGACTTCTCCTGAGGATCGCGAAACTTATCGCGGAAGCTGGTATATTCGTTGATGAAGATCATCTCGATGTTGCGCTGCGGGCCATTACGGTTCTTGCCGATGATCAGATTGGCAGTACCGAGGTCGGGGCGCGACGGGGACTCCGCCTCTTCCTCCGAAAGTGACCGGTCGATAAACATCACAACGTCGGCGTCCTGCTCGATGGAGCCGGATTCGCGCAGGTCAGAAAGCTGCGGGCGCTTGTTGCCGCGGGCCTCTACGCTGCGGTTGAGCTGGCTTAAGGCCAAGACCGGCATCCCCAGCTCCTTGGCCAGGATCTTCAGACCACGCGATATCTCGGCAACCTCCAGGTGACGGTCGCGTTCGCTGCGCCGCGAGGGCGACATCAGTTGCAGGTAGTCAACGACGATAAGTCCCTTGCCCGACTCGACATTGCGCAACTGCCGCCGGGCCTTGGCACGCAGCTCGAGGATTGAGAGATCCGGTGAGTCATCGATGGAAAACGTGGTGCGATGCAGGTTCTCCTGCGCCTGGATTATCTCGTGCCAGTCAGATTCGGTGAGGTGCCCGGTGCGCATCCGTGAGTTGTCAACGCGCGCCTCCGCCGCCAAAACGCGTGCCACCAGCTGCTGCGAAGGCATCTCCAGCGAGAAGAAGGCGACAGCCGTGCCCAGCTTGGCGGCGTTGATGGCGATGTTCAGCGCCAGCGAGGTCTTGCCCACACCCGGCCGAGCCGCCAGGATCAGCAGATCACCGCCGCGCATGCCCGCCAGCAGGTTGTCCAGGTCGATAAAGCCCGTGGGCACCCCCTGCAGATGCGAGCGCTGCCGGCCCATCTCCTCAAGGGTCTGGTTGAGTTGCTCCATCAGCTCACTGATGCCCTGGAAGCTGGCGCTGACCCGCTTATTTGTTACTGCAAATAGCATTTTTTCGGCTTCTTCGACCGCTTCGTCCGCCTCATCGGTCTTGCTATGGCCGAGCGCCTTGATGTGTACGGCAGCGTCAATCAGCGCCCGTAGCAGGGCGTCGTTTTTAACAATTCGCGCGTGGCTGGCCCAGTTTACCAGGGCAAAGGAGTTGTCGGCCAGCTCCAGGATGTAGGCTTTGCCGCCCACCTGCTCCAGCGTACCCAACGCCTCCAGCTTGTCGGCCAGAGTAAGTTGGTCGACGGGCGTGTTCTGACGACTCATCTCGGCGATGGCCGCATAAATCTTTTGGTGCGAGGGCCGGTAGAAGTCCTCAGCGTTAACGCTGGCCAACGCGTCGTCCAAGATATTGCGGTCGAGGATCATCGCAGCCAGAACCGCACGCTCCGCGTCTAGGTTATGGGGCGGTTCGTCCTTTAATTTTTCAACCATCGTTCTCAGTCGCCGTTCGCGCTCAAAGCCGGTTGCGACGCTTATTTGGCGTCGGCGGCGTCAGCGGCGTCAGCGGCTTCGGTTGCGTCAGCGGCGTCGGCGGCTTCGGCTCCGGTAGAAGCACCATCCGTGCTCTCAGCCTCCTGAACAGCCGCTTCAAAGGCCTCGGCGATGGCAGTAGCCGCCGCGACTTCCTCAACGACTTCCGTCCCTTCTACCGCCTCTTCCAGCTCCTCGGCCAACTCAACGGCTTCGGCCAGCTCAACGGCCTCTTCAACGGCTTCGGCTACCTCCAAAGCCTCGGACAGCTCAACAGCTTCCTCAACAGCCTCGGCGATCTCCAGTGCCTCGGCGTCCGCGATGGCTTCGGGCGCGGTGGGCGCGTCTTCCTCCACAGCTTTTTCGTCAAGCACCTTTACCGTGATGGTCGCCTTGACGTCGCGGTAGATGGTCACGCTCGCGCTGTGCTCACCGGCCGTCTTTATCGGTGCGTGCAGATCGACACGCCTGCGGTCCACCTCGGCACCTATCTGCTCGTTAACGGCGGCGGCGATGGCGGCGGCGGTTACCGAGCCAAACAGTTGGCCCTCCTCGCCCACGCGCGCATGGACGACAACGGTCTGCCCGTTGAGCGCCGCAAGCAGCTTTTCAGCGCTGTCCAGCCGCTGGGCCTCGCGCTTCTCGATATTGTGGCGACGGGCCGCCAGCTGCTTGAGGTTGCCCGCGCTTGCCTCGATGGCCATTTTTCTGGGGAACAGATAATTCACCGCGTAACCGCGCTGAACATCAACGACATCGCCCTCGCCACCCTGGCCTTTAACCTCCTGTAAGAGTATGACTTTCATCAGTGCTGCTCCTATCTAGCCGCGGCTTCTGCGGTCGCCTCGGTTACTGACTACCGAGACGAGGTAGGGCACAAGCGCCATCTCGCGGGCACGCTTGACCGCCTGGGCCAGGTCGTGCTGATGCTGGGTGCAGGTGCCGGTCACGCGGCGCGGTTTTATCTTGCCGCGATCGGTCATGTATTTACGCAGCAGGTTGACGTCTTTGTAGTCGATGTACTCCACGCCATCCTTGCAAAACTGGCAGTATTTCTTTCGCGGTTGTCTTACAAACTCAGCCATTACAAACCTCTTTCATGCCGGGGAGGCACCGATTGATCACTGTACGCCTCCTTCTCGTGTTAAAACGGAATATCCTCATCGTACACGGTGACTTCGGGTGCCGGCGGTATCTCGGGCGCATGCTCAGCTGAATGATTGGCAAAGGAGCTGGATGCGCCGCCTGAATGCTGGGAGCTGTCCCGTGGCGAGAGGAATTCTATCTCGTCGATGATTACCTCGATCTTGGAGCGCTTCTGGCCGTCGCGCTCCCATTGGCTCCAGCGCAGCTTGCCCTCGATAGCAACTTTTGAGCCCTTTTGCAAAAAGCGGACGATGCTTTCTGCGCGCGGGCCGAACATCGTACAGTCGATGAAGTTGGGAAAGTCCTCCCACTCGCCGGTGCTTTGATTGCGACGGCGGTCATTAACCGCCACACCCATTCCCAGTACGGGCAGGCCGGATGCCGTGGAACGCAGTTCCGGGTCGCGTGTTAAATTTCCGCTGATGACTACTCTGTTGATACTCATGATGACTCACCTTCATTCCATGTGACAGCCGTCTGGCTGTGCAGAGACCGGGTCAGCGCAAAGCGCTGTTGGCAGACGCCTAGTCGACGTCGGGACGACGCACAATGATAAAGCGCTCAATGGCGTCGGTGATGCGCAAAACGCGGGTTATCTCTGCGATACTGGTAGGATCGGCATGGAACTCGACCAACGTGTAGTCGCCCTCGGTAAGCTTATTGATCTCGTAGGCCAATTTGCGCTTGCCCCACGGATCAATCTTGTCGATAACACCATCCTGGTTGGTTATGGTGGTCTCAATCCGCTGACTGGTTGCCTCGCGCGAAGCGTCCTCGATGGTCGGATTAACGAAATACAGCAGTTCGTAAGCCTTCATTTGTCACCTCCTTTGGACTGAACGGCCCAGGTTGTAGAAGGCATTTCCCGGGCAGAAAGTACAGCTTGACAGTGTACCATGCCTTACCGCATCAAGCAAATCAGTTGCCGTTGAACGCCTTTTCCTGTGGAGAAGAGCATGACAGCATGACCTCTCTGGCGACCTGCACGCAGCTTTCGCAAACCTTACAGCAAGCTGTCCCGAAGCCTACTGGCCACCTACCACCCGCTTACTGTCCGCTTACAAAAACCACCAGAACAGCACCAGCAGCAGTGCCGCCGCCAGCAGTGCCCAAAACCCGATGGCCGCCAGCTTGCAACCGCGTTTTCCCTGGTAGGCCTGTTCCACCAGGCCCTCACCCAGGCTGCGCCGACGCTTGTAGACAATCACCCCTGGCTCGCGCGCCGGCAGCGCCTCGCTGCGAGTCAGATACCAGGCGCCGCGACTTTCCACCACACGGATGAACTGGTCTTGGCTCAGCGCCAGTGCCGGATGGTCGCCCTTGCGAACGCGAAAGGCGATGTTGCGGGCAAAGGCCTCAAAGGTCTCCGCAAAGGCGGGGTCATAGCAAAGGCAGGCAAGCTCTGCCGTATGTGAACGCAACTTCTGACTATAGAGCACCAGCGACAGCAGCAGCGTCACCTGCCAGCCGCTATTGATATGATCGGTCAACCGCTTTGAGGTGTCGGCGTCCAACCTGGCGATGGTGAGCCCGGCGTGGTTGAGCAACTGGAGCTCAGGGGCGGCTCCGAGCTTGGCGGGCTCGGCGGCGGCGGTCGTGGCGGCGCCTTCAGGCGCGGCAGCGGCGGCTCCGGGCAAGCCTTCAGGCGCGGTCGCGGCAACAGCCGCCCTGAAGGCCAGCGGCGAACCGATGACCCCCTCGCCGCCGGCGAGATAAATCTCGCCATCTCGCCCAGCGGGCACAAAGCTGGCATAGAAACCGTCATAGCAACTGGCTACCGGCACAAAGTGCGCCTCACGGGCCCGCGCGGCCGCGCTTGCAGCAGCGGAGCGCTCGCCCAGCGGGTCACGATAGCTGTGGCTCTCGTCGCCCACCGCTGCCGCCGCGCCAACGCCCCCGGCTGCTGCCGCCGCACCAACGCCCCCGGCCGCTGCTGCCCTCGCTTTTGCACCAGCATCCGCCGGGACGGCAGCAGTCTCCAGCGCCACGTCCGTCTCAAATTCAACTGCGCTTTTTGAAGTTTCCGTCGTCATGGTATCATTATACCGAGGATCGGAGGTTAGCCATGACGATGAAGCCCCTGCCCACTGGCGAAGAGCCTCCCAGAGGTTACGAGACCGTCGTACATCTGGGTACCGTAGACGACACGATTCACGTACACGGCTCGCTGCTCAGCCAGCTCTCGCGTGGCGAGATGCACGAAATCGAGCAGCTGCGCGGCAAGGCACTCAGTCAGGTGGTTGGCTACCTGGGGCTTTCCGACGAGCCGCTGCCCTTTGCCGCAGAAAAAGACATCATCCCCAACAAAAGCTCCTCCGACAAAATAATCTTCTGCGCCCGCCTGAACCGCCAGCTGGTTGGCTACGGCTTTGTGGTCATTGACTGGCCCAAACACGCCACCTGGCTTATCCAGCACATGATAATCGACCCGGATTTTCGCCTGAAGGGCATCGGGTCGGCCCTTGTGGAAAAGATCGAGGCCTACGCGCTCGAGTCCGACATCGACGCTGCCAGCATCTATGCCATCCCCATTCAGAAAAGCGGCATCGATTTTTGGAGAAACCACGGCTACACCAAGGCTTCCGAGACCCATTTGGTGCACTTTCGCAACCTCGACCACGAGCTGATCGTCTACTCCAAGGAGATAGAACCGGCAGCTGGATAGAGCTGAAGGAGGGCCAGGCCGAGTCTTTGATAGACCTCCACCGCGTGTTGCTCGCCACGCGAAGCGGGGTTGACTTTGGCTTGTGCCAAAACGGCGTCCACCGCGTCGGCGGCGTCGGCGGCGGCAAAGCAAAGACGCTTCGCATTTGTGGAGAAATACGCGCGCATCGAGTTACGGATCGTCTTGCGTCGCTGGTAAAACGCCGCGTCAGCAACCGTGAAGATGGCACGGACGAACTCCGGCGCCGCCGATGGCGGCGCTGCCGCGACAGAGACGTGAACGTCTGACTGTGCGGAGATGACCGTCGGGAGGCGCTCGATGCGAATGACGCAGGAGTCCACCCGTGGTGGCGGTAAGAAGTTGCTGGGGGCGACCAGAAAATGGGCCTTTGGCTGGGCCAGGGTCTGAAGCTTTACCGTGTAGGCTCCGTAGTCCTTGGTGTTTGGCACTGCCCGCATTCGCTGTGCGACCTCGCGCTGCACCATCACCGTGGCGCTGGCGAGGCCGTCGAGGGTTTCAAACGCCGCCAAAACAAGTGTCGCGGCGGCAGCGTAGGGCAGATTGGCCACCAGCTTAAACGAGCAGGTTGACAGGGCAGTGTGACAGGGAGACGTTTCTGTTGTCACACCGCGAAAGCGTTGTCTTAGCACCTCCAACGCATCGGCAATCTGAAAGCTGAAGCGATCGGGATAACGTTGCTGGAGGTCGCAAAGCGCAGGAGCCAGCGCCGCATCCTTCTCCACAGCGCTTACCCGAGCGCCGACGGCCAACAATGCCTCGGTGAGGGTGCCGATACCGGGGCCGATCTCAAGCACTGCATCGTTTGCCTGCACGTCGGCCAGCGCCAGGATCCGCCCGACGACGTTGTCGCTGACGAGGAAATGCTGACCGAGGGATTTGCGGGTATGCAGGCCCCAGCGCTCCAGGGCGGCGCGGGTGGCAGCTGGCGAGGACAGCGGCGAATGGGTGGGCACCGGCTACTCCGGCCCAACCTTTGGCTTTGTGGCTGAGGGCGGCGTTTCCGAGACGGCTCCACCTGCGGCTTCCAGCGGCTTTTCTTCGGTGGACGGCATGGGAGAGCCCTCCGACGGCTTTCTCTCAGCGGTAGCATCGGTGGCCTGCGAGGTCACAGACTCCGCCGTGGCTGCTGCTTCAGTCGCCGGCGCCACGCTCGCTTCAGCACCGAGCTTGGTCGCTCGTGACCAGACCACAAAGCGAGCCAGAGCGCCGCCGGCGTCGCGAGCACGCTGCTCAAAGTCGGCCTGGGCGGCCACGGCCCGCTTCAGCTGCGCCAACTCACCCATGCTGGGCCGTTCGCTGGCGTCCTCACCGGGAAGCACGGGGCGGTCGCTGCCGGCACGAAAGCCCACAAAGTTGTGGACCTTCTCCAAACTGAAGCCGGCCACCGCCAAAGCGCTCCTGGCGATGCCCACCAGCGGTTCGTGGCCGTGTGGATCGTGGCCATAGGCATCACCGCCACCAACGATGAACAGCTGCGCGGGGCGTTTTGGCCGCGGCGGCTGGCCGAGGATGTAACGCTGCGTCCAATACGGCTGCATCCGGTCGAACAGCGCCTTGAGCTGCGCCGGCGGCCCGGCAAAGAACAGCGGCGCGACCAGGGCCAGGGCATCCACGCGCTCCATGACGGCCTTGAGCTCCAGGTAGTCGTCCAGCAGATGATCGCCTGCCGTGCGGTTGGCCAGGACGCAGACGCCGGTCTTGTTGCAGGCGTTGCAGCCGGTGCAGGGCGAAATGTGCTTTTTAGAAAGCATGAATCGCTGGCTGCGGGCGCCGGCCGTACGGGCGCCGGACTCGATGATGTTCACCAGGCTCTCGCAGGCGTGGGCCCGCGGCGACCCGGAGATAAAGAGAATGTCGGGGGCGGTACTCATGGTAACCTCACTCACGGGAACGGTCAAAGAGCCGGCGGGCGGTCTCGTAGATGGTGTTCAGAATGGCGACGGCTTCGTGGCTGGCGTCCTGCCCGGGCACGGACAGGCCGCGGGCCGCAAGCTCCGCGTCCCGATGTCGCAGATGGGCGGAACCGTGCTGGTGTGGCTGTTCGGCGCTGACGCAACTCGCGGTGCCGTTGGCGCCGTTGGCGTCGTTGGCGTCGGCCTGCGGCTGCCACTCGGCCTCCTCGGCCGCCTCCAGGCGCAGTTCGGTCAGACAGGCGGCAGTAAACACCGTACATTCGGGGCCGCAGACGGTACCGCGCAACGGTACCGGCGCCATGAAGGGCGCGTCTGTCTCGGTAAGCAGGCGCTCCAGCGGAACACGAGCCGCCGCATCGCGCACCTCGTCGCTTTTCTTAAAGGTCAACGCTCCGCCAAAGGCCACGTAACAGCCCAGGTCGAGAAAAGGTCGCAGCGTGTCGTAGTCCAAGTTATAGCAATGCAACAATACGCCAGCCGGCAGCGGACCCGCTTCGCGCAGTATCGCCAGGCCGTCGGCATGGGACTCGCGCAGATGCAGAGCCACCGGCAGCATCGCGTCAGCCGCCAGGGCCAGCTGACGGGCAAAGACCTCGCGCTGCGTCTCGCGGGGACTGTAATCGTAGTGATAATCGAGGCCAATCTCACCGATGCCGCAGGTCAGCGGGCGGGCGGCAAGAGTCTTCAGCGTCCGCTCCGTCTCCGGCGTGTATTTGGCCGCGTTGTGGGGATGGCAGCCGATGATAACGCGGGTCTGCGGTGCCTCCTCCGTCGTGCGCCTGCCGGCGGGAAGCTCCGCGTTCCACGCGCCGAGTAGCTCGTGTGCGGCCTTGCGCCAGTGCGGCAGCTCGCGGTAAGTGTAGGCCGCGTCTTCGGTGGGGTCGCATACCGAGACGAGGAATTCCACGCCGTGCGCCGCCGCCCGAGCAAGGGCCAAAGCCGGATGACGGAGCATGTCCAGGTGGCAGTGCGTGTCGGCAACGGGCGTCTTGGCTGTAAGCTCGGGCGGCGGCACAACCCGTCCCTTGCTGTCGCGAAACTGAGCATCAAAGATATCCTCAGCGCTTAAATTGCTGTCATAAACTCCACTTTCGCGCATTTACAGCTCCAGATTCTCGATGTCCAGGCGGGGGAAGAGCGGCGTGCCCACCTCCACGGAATTGCCGGCCGCAAGTCCGCCCCAGGCAAGGGCGGTGACCAGAGGAGAGGTGGCGGTGGTGGCTTCAGCGCCGAGGGCGGCCCCGGCTTCCGTGGCGGGGGCGGTCCCGCTCCCAGCGGCGGCGGGGGCGAGCTCGGGCACGGCAGCGCTCGCCGGAGTCGGGGCGACTTCAGCGGCGGGGGCCAAAGCGGCGGCGAGGGGGGCCGAAGCGGCGGGGACGGTGGCAAACAGATCGCCCAGTCCCAGGCGGCGCCAGACCTCGGTAGAGGTCGCCGGCATCACGGGGGCAAACAGCAGGGCGAGGATGCGGATGGCCTCAAGGATGTTATAGATCACAAAGGCCAGGCGATCGGAGGCGGTGGGAGCGCTGGCCTCGTCCAGGTTGATCCCTGCGGCCAGGGCTTCGGCGGCCTCGGCTGCGACGGCTTTTGCCAGGGTCCACGGCGCGCTGGTCTCCACATATCTGTTTGCCGCGTCGCAGAGTTCCATCGCGGTTTGCAGGGCGGAGCTGTAATCCAGCGCCTCAAAGGCCGCGATATAGCGTGGGTAGATGCCGGCGGCGGCCTCAGCCAGCGGGTTGCCCATCTCGGCCGTCAGCTTTGCCGTGGTCCGCGGCCAGAGCTCGGGCACCGTGCCGGCAAAGTACTTGGCGGTCATGTTAAAGGCGCGCGAGCAGAGGTTGCCCCAGCTGTTGGCCAGATCGGCGTTGTAGACCTGCACCATTCGCTCCAGCGAGATTGAGCCGTCAACGCCAAACTGCACGTCGCTGAGGAAGTAATAACGATAGCCGTCAACGCTAAAGAGCCGGGCCAGCTCCAGCGGTGCGGTAACATTGCCCTTGGATTTGGACATCTTCTCGCCCTTGGTGAGCAGAAAACCGTGAGCAAAGACCCGTCTGGGCGGCTCGAGTCCGGCGGCCATCAGCATCGCCGGCCAGATGACGCAGTGAAAACGGATGATGTCCTTGCCCACAAAATGCACCGTCGCCGGCCAGCGCTGGGCGAACATCGCGGCGTCGGCGGGGTCGTCGGAGCCGTAGCCAACGGCGGTGATGTAGTTGATCAGCGCGTCCACCCAGACGTAGCTGACGTGCCCGGGGGCAAAGGGAATGGGCACCCCCCAGTCAAAGGTTGTGCGGCTGACGGAGAGGTCCTTAAGGCCCCCGCGCACAAAGGAGAGCACCTCGTTGCGACGGGTCTCCGGCTGAATAAAATTTGGATTAGCCTCATAGTATGCTAATAATTTATCCTGGAAGGCCGAGAGCCGAAAGAAGAGGTTGTCCTCCTTGATAGAGGAAAGCGGTCTGCCGCAGTCGGGACAGAGGGGAACGCGAGTGGCGGCACTGTCGCTGGAGACGACCTCAGGAGCCAGGGTGTCGTTGGGGGCGGCTTTGGCGGTGTCCGCCGCCGCATCAATCTGATCGGCGTAGATTGGCCGTCCTTCAGACGCGGCCAGTTCGGCAAATTCCGCCAACGCCTCATCGGAGAAGAAGGTCTCCTCCGGCACACAATAGTAACCCTCATAACTGTCCTGATAGATATAGCCGTTGTTATGCAGCACCTCAAAAAAGCGCTGCACTCCGCGCAGATGGCGCGGCTCGGTGGTGCGGATGAAATCGTCGTAGGAAACATCCAGAGCCGCCCAGGTCTCCTTAAACTGCGGTGCGATGCCGTCCACCCACTCCTGAGGGCTGACTTTGGCCTCGCTGGCTTTTTGCGCGACCTTCTGACCGTGTTCATCCAGCCCGGTGAGAAACCAGGTGTCGCGCCCGTCCAGTCGCATTGCTCGCGCCAGTGCGTCAGCGGCCACCGTCGTGTAGGCAGTGCCCAGATGGGGCACCCCATTAACATAGTAGATCGGGGTTGTCAGGTAGAAGTTGTCGGCCATCAGAAACCCTTTGTTCGCCGCCATCATTGTCTGTCGTGCCAAGCCTCCGCCCGCGAACAACCGCCTCATTCTTAGAACGAACGGCTGCGGGCCTCCCAAACACAAATCCGGGAAATGAAGCGCTTCGTCCATTGTAGCAAAAGCCTCGCACGCTTTTGCCGCAGGGCTAGCTGCCAGGAGCGAGGCGCCTCGGGAAGGGAAGGCGCCTCGGGGCACACCCTGGAGTACGCCCCGAGGCATGTCTTGGCATTTCCTGGTACTTCATCACCCGATTCCGACCGAATGTGCCAACACCTACTTGCCATTTGCCGCCAATACGAGTATAGTGTATTGACTAGGAAGCCGTGCTGTTATAAGG
>JAISMZ010000027.1 GCA_031276475.1 Coriobacteriales bacterium | reverse complement strand
TGATTGGAGTCAGGCGGTAAAAAAGAACTGGGACAGGGACGACTGGGATGGCCTCAACCTGAAAGTGATAATTCTCGGCTCATCGCGCCTGTTGCTCCAAAAAGGCCTCAGCGAATCGCTGACCGGCCGCTTCTTCCTCCATTACGTCGGGCAATGGTCATACGAGGAGATGCACGCTGCATTTAATCTGAGTCCGGAACAATACGTCTGGTTTGGTGGATACCCTCGGGCCATCCAGTTCATCAAAGAAGAGAGCCTGTTCAAGGACTACGTCAGGGATGCCATCGTCGAGCCGAGCATCAGCAGGGACATCCTGATGCTGACGCAGGTCAATAAACCGGCCCTGCTGCGCCAGCTCTTTGAGCTGGGATCGGCGTACAGCGGCCAGATATTATCCTATAACAAGATACTCGGGCAACTCCAGGAGGCGGGGAACTCCTCCACCTTGGCTATTTATGCCGAGCTATTAAGACAGGAGTCGTTGGTGGCGGGTCTTGAGGAGTACAGCAACAAGGTAATTAAGACCAAGGCGAGCAGTCCAAAGTTCCAGGTCTTTGACCCGGCGCTGCTGTCCTCTTTGCGGCTGCTGACCTTTGAGCAGGCGCAGGCCGACTTTGCCTACTGGGGCAGGGTGGTGGAGAGCGCTGTTGGTGCCAGGCTGCTGAACCTGGTGGGCAAGAACTCACTGGGCAGGCTTTTTTACTGGCGTAAGGCCGATCTGGAGGTGGATTTTGTCGTCCAACTGGCCGAACAGACGTTGGCCATCGAGGTCAAGAGCAGGCTCAGCGACCCCGCGCCCGAGAACCTTGCGGCATTCAGGAAGCACTTCCCCGATGCCAAGACCCTGTTGATTGGCGACAGCGGCCTGCGCTGGCAGGATTTTCTGCGCGTTGAGGATCTTGGGGAGCTATTTTAGCCCCTGCGATGCTTGCAGTTTCACGATAAATGGCGCCTTGTTTTCCGCTACAGGGATTCAGGTGCTCACGACGTGCGGATACTCGACTACCATTAAGGAGCTGTTGGCCATGATTCCAGAAAACCGCATACCCACGCATCCCGGTGTTGTTCTTTTGGAGGAGTTCCTGCTCCCTCTGGGAATAACTCAGGTTGAGCTGGCAAAGCATTTGCAGGTGTCTGTTCAAAGGATAAATGAGATCGTTAACGGCAAGCGCGGCATCACGCCAGCAACGGCGTGGTTGCTTGCCGAGGCCTTTGAGTCAACGCCGGAATTCTGGCTCAATTTGCAGGCAAACCGAGACTTGGCGCTCAACCGCCCAACAAACTCACGTGCGCCCCTGAAAAAAGCTGCCGGTCAGGCCTGAGTTTTCAGCTTCTCATCCGGTCGCCGCTCCGGCGATTCCAACAGCCTTTCCTGTACACCTCCGCACAAGCGATCGCCAAAATCGGGTGCAAGATGACTTCACATTCCCAACACATTTTCGTTTGCTCTGTGCTATGCTCAGCCACGAACTCAATACAGGGTTGCTGTCGGTGGCGAAAACCGCCGAACTAGAGCGAGGCTTACGCGTGACGAAGAGCGTCACGAGCCTCCTACGGAACCAGGGCGATGTCGCCAGGAGCGGGGCATCGTAACCGGACTGTAAACCACAACTGTGACCGCTGACAAAGAGGCAGATGCCATTGTCCGTCTGTAGTGGACGGATGAGAAGGCGCCTTGGAGGATGAAGCGGGAGTCAGGATACCGGCCGACAGCAGTGTTGAGAAAGGATCCTTGGGTTGGAGAAGGACGCCGTCGGCCGGCTGTTCAAGTTCTATCGTCCCGTGTGTCTGCCCTGCGGCAGCGCGACGGCAGTCTGCCTTTTTGGCACATTCCATTTACACGCTTTTAAGTTTAATGCGGCTCAAACTCGTCTCTGCCCGCCGGCTTCCATCGCGGCTAATCTGGAGCTGAACGATCCGGCCTACATTGAGTTTATCGATGATGACGGACTTTCTGCTGGTACGGTGGTGGTTGCGGGTGCCTACGAAGTAAGCCCCGGAGACTGGGCTGTTGAGGCAATTATCGAATTGCCTGATGACGGTAGTTACGGTGCACTCAGCGTTCAGATAACAAACCCGTCCGCGCCTACCCCAAACAACTACACCAACATCACCATCGTGCGCAACGAGGCGAACCCGCCCACACCTGACGAAGTGGTGAATATTGACCTACGGATATATGATCCTAACGATAAGACCGGTGCCCTCTATTACGACTCAGGGGCGCAAACGATTTTGAGCAGCACATACGACGAGAAGTTGGGAAGAACCTTTCCAACCAACTTTGACACCTTGTTCGCATCGTGGTATAGCACGTACATCTCTGAGTTGACCAATGTTGTGACCAACCAAGATGCTGTCCCGTGGACCGGCGAGACCATTGAGTCTATGACGCTCGCCGGTAATGAGTGGGCTACGGAGCAGACCTCAAGTACCAGCTACAAGGCTTGGTTTTCCGCCGTCTATCGCAATGTAGACAGTAGTTACCAGCGTGTTGGTCTCGGCAAACGCATCGGCGGCGACAGCTATCGGGTCATGCCGGGAGACATTATCGTCTGGAAATATTTCGACATGGATATCGCCGCTTACGATCTGATTTACAACATGAACTTCCAGCAGTACCTGTAAGTCTTTAAGGACGATCACCCTCTCCGACGCAACTCAGTGCCGGGGAGGGTGATCACAGCAAAAGCCCGGGTTGCTCCCGGCGCCTGTACGCATTGGCCGAGAAAGGCAGTAAGATGAAGCAATTAAGACGGATTACTATCCTGTTCCTGACACTTTGCCTGACACTTTGCCTGACGCTCACTTTGCTTCCGGTAAGTGCTCTGGCCGAGGATGGCGATGGTACCGGTGGCGAGTCTGCCGAGGCGGCTGAGACACTTATTGATGTCGAGCTGTATTGGGGTCAGGCGTCCTCTACAGCTCAAAAAGCACTTATCAAGAACAACCTGATCGAGGTCTATGATAGTGATGGTATGAAAAAAGACCCTGTGACCGACCCCGCTAGACATGGGACTCTTGGCTCAAAATTGCTTTACCCACAAACTGCCAAGTGGCGACTTGCGCCAGGCAATTATACTTGGAGAGGCTATGAGGCTGTGGGAAAGCCGGTTGGTATGGGGGTCTTTGTCGTTGAGGAGCCAATCGACAAGGAACAGGCGCAAAAGCCTCAGCGCTTCAAGATTGATCGTCTTAATATCAAAGTCTCAAACGCTGACTCAATGGGTCAGGGTTCTGACTTTGAGTTATTTGACTATCTGGGCAATAAGATAGAGCCCAGTGTAGTCAACTACAAGAAAAAAGATCCTGCGCTTGGTGCAACAGACTGTACCTATCTGGTCATAATGCGGTCGCTCGCGGATGAGAGCATGTATTTTAATACAGGGGATCTAGCCTACGTAGGACAAGCCTACCACTATGTCATTACGCCACGTGAGGAGTCCTATGCTGTTGCCGATGGTTATGCCTATTGGGCACAGTCTGATCTGGGAGTGCAGGATAACGTTACTGTCGGAATGTCTCCAGCACTTCCTCTGTCATCAGCTAAATCCATCACTGTGGAAACATACCCGCCGTCAGAGCTAAGCATATCCGTTCCTGCAGGAGCTGCGCTCCAACTTGCAACAAAAGAGAGGCACTACAAGGTATTTACCAGCTTTCCGCGATATGGCGAGATAGATAAAGAGACGGTTGAAGGGCGTTGGATTTACCGTTTTCGCGTGCCACGGCAGGTATATTTCCATTACGTGGCCGGTGGTGGGGACTTTGAAAAAGAACAACAGAACTTTTACATCAGGTCAGAGCATGATACCTTTGCCATTGATGTAGCGCTCGAGCCTTTAGAGAATGTCGTGGCCACCGATGACAACAACCTTGAGTGGGAGGCAAATCTCCTGCTCAATACCGATGCCAGCCGTAGTGTACACTTGGGAGTAGGCGAAACCTTCGACCTGATGCCCCACCGCTTTTGGCAGGCGATCGGTATTGGCACACTAGGCAATGACTATGCGGAGCCGGACTATCACCTGCAGATCATCGACCCAGAGAGAGATAAGATTGCCGCTTTCGACTCATTTGGTGGTATCAGTACCAGTTTTGGCGCCATCACGCTTACAAATATCGGTGGCATGGGCAGAACCGAGTTTCGCATCAAAGGGGAGAAGGCCGGCATTGCTTTTATCAAAATCAGCTATGATGCCGTTACATATCGTAACCCCATAGGCCAAAGCCCACAGAATGTGCAACGGAATACCGATTACACAGCGTATTATCACAATCCAATCGAACCGAAAAACATCGCGATAATCCCCGTTCTGGTTGGTGGGGCGGATAACTCCGGCATCGACCCGCAGGTCGTCAACTATACTGAGCCCAGCGCAGGTGATCAGTGCGATACGTTCTACTTTCCTGACACGCAGGAATCCGCGCTCTACAGCTTCTCACCAACTTCCACCTATGGCGATGTCAGTGTGCGTGTGCATCAGCCGGTCTGGAACACGGACTTCAGTGCCACCGCCGGTGCTGTCTGGGAGAGCGGCTGGACGGTCTACGGCACCAAACCCAGTGGCACGGTCTTTAACGTAGAATTACGCACCGGCAACAACGTTATAGAGATGCGCTCCGGCAATGCGGTAAAATACCACGTTATATTTGCCGAGGCAATCCCTGTGAGCATCACCAACATGAGCAAACTAGGCTGGGAATATGGGGAACCTGTTGAGGTCGGCGATGAGATATATATCCGTCTTACGCAGATGAACGCGCCGGTTCCCAAACTGGCCGGGATATATAATCTGAACATGGCTCGCACCGTCTACACCATGCTGCCAGACAACGGGACACTTCAGAGCAGCTATGACTACGGTAACGGCTTTGGCGACAACACGCTTAACGGTAGCGCCGCATCGTATTATGGAACATTTCAGTTGGGTCAGGGCATCAAGTTCAAGATATCCGCGGCAGGCGAGACCAGCCTCATCGACGGACACCTTATCGAGGGCTGGTATGGCTCTCCCTGGGGCAGCCACCGCAACATTCCCACCTCGGGATATACCCCCAATACGAATGCCGTAGACCGACCCTCGGGTTCCGCCAAATACTCCATGCTCCCCGAGTTCCGCTTCTACACCGCACCGGAAGAAGGCGTAAAGGCTCCGGTTACCTTCACGGGGCTCGACCCAGCCGCGACGTTGGTCGTTAAGAGCGCCGGGGGCAGCGAATATCGTCCGGAGACAACAGAGACGGATGCCGGCACGATCGCTGTACAGGAGCTTCCTGTTGGCGGGCCGCACAGTTGGCAGTACTCCAGGCCCGGCTTCATCACCAAGACGGGGACCTTTGGCGTAGCTGAGACGGGCGCAGAGATTGCGCTGCCAGCCTTTGCCGCGACGGACAGCACCTATCAGGAAGACGGCACGGCCACGCTCAGCGTGACAAGCGACTGGCAACTCTTGCGCGACGGCGTGCAGATCGCCTGGGACGCCGATGACTTCTCCAACCTCGAGGCGATGGTGGACTGTGAGCCGGGCGGTTATACCGTGCTGCACGCGCTCGTCCAGTCGTTTAGAAACGGCACGCCGGCCGTCGCCTTTACGGCCGAGCACGGCCTGATCACCCCAACCGGGGTCTTAAAGGCCGCATCTGACGCGGCCGGTGCCGGTTGGGTCTGCGAGCTGAACGGCGAGGTGTTGCCTGCCGACAAGCTTCAGACGACGCTGCTTACAGACGGCGACAGTCTCATCTATTATTACAACCCTGCCATCGCCGACCAGCGCTACGCCCGCTTTGTAGAAGACGCCGTCGCCGTCGAGCGCGGCCAGCAGGCGGAGTTCACGCTGCTCGGCAAGCCGGCGGGCTCAGACGGCGGGCTCGCGCCACTCGCGGGTGCCAGGCTGCTGGTTGGTGCTCAGGACAGCGGGGCGGTTACCGGCGCGGACGGCAAAGTCCTCCTCAACACCTCTAGTCTTGCCCTGGGCACCCACGTGGTAACCGCCACGCGCGGCGAGCCCAACGCGCTGACCTGGGACCGGGCGCTGCTTACCGTGAGCAAGCCCGCCGCGCCCGCAGACAGCGACAGCGTCAGTTTTCGCCTGGTGGGTGCCGCAAAGCACAGCGACAAGCCCGGCTACGGCGAGCGGACGAGCTATCAGAACTGGATAAACCCCGTCAGCTACCCCATGGCGGGCAAATCGCAGGTCTCGGTGTATGAGGTCTTTGCCTGGGCGCTTAAGGGAGCGGGCTTAAGTTGGAGCGAGCAGCCCAATTACATCTCGGGCATAAAGATTCCGGCGCGCTTTGGCGGCGGCATGCTCTCCGAGTTGGACAACGGCGCGTTTTCGGGCTGGACCTATTCGGTAAACGGCGTCCATCCTGGCTCTGGCCTGCGCGATATGAAGGTCAGGACGGGCGATGAGGTAATCTGGCATTACGCGGACGACTTTGCCCTTGAGGTCGGCGATTTTGAGGGCGCACAACCGCCCTATCCTGGTGGCTGGCTGATTCCGCCCGATGGTGTTGCGCCGCCCGCGGAGCCGGAAGAGCCCGGCGAGCCTGGCGACCCCGAGGAGCCTGTGAAACCCGGCAATCCCGAGGAGCCTGCCACCCCTGAACCGGTAAAGGATGTTGAACGCGCCCTTACCGATGCGCTCGATTACCTCAAAGGCAGTGTGGCTGCGCCTGGGGTGGGTACCACGGGTGGCGAGTGGGCCGTTGTTGGGCGGGCCCGCGCCGGCCTGCTGGACGATACTGCCAAAGCCGCCTATCTAAAAAACCTCGAGGAGTATATCCTGAAGGAGGCCGATTCCTATGACGCCAAGACCGGCAGGGTGGTTTTGGACAGGCGAAAGTATACCGAAAACGAGCGCGTCGTCCTCGCGCTCACGGCGCTGGGGATAGATGCCTCCAACTGGCGGCCCAGCGGGCTCAACGGGCCCAGGTTCGACTTGGTCTCCGCGCTACTTGAGACGCGGGGTGAGGGCAGCGATTTTCAGTTTGCGGCGCAGGGGATAAACGACCCGATATTTATCCTGATCAGCCTTGACGCGGGCGGGTATTTCCCCGATCAGCGCGGCAAGGCCGTCCGCGCCCAGGCCCTTGCACACCTGATCGCCAATCAAAGCAGCGCTGGCGATGGCGCAGAAGGCGGCTGGGCGCTTTCTGGCAGTGCTGCCAAGGCCGAGGTTGACATCACGGCGATGGCACTTCAGGCATTAGCTTATTATTATAATATGGATGAGAGCCAGTATAACGCCCTGGGCCTCTCCGTCGCGCTTGCAGTTCAGGCGGTATCTGAGCAGGCGGCGACGCCAGCAGCACCGGCGACCACTGCCGCGACTGCCGCCGGCAACTCACCTGAGACAACCGGAACAGAGGTAACAACCGCCCCCGATGATCCGGCGGCATTCCCATTTGCGCCTCTGGCCGTTACAGCTCCTACTTATGCGGAGATTCGCATTGCGGTGCAGCGTGCGGTGGATCTGCTCTCGGCCCGGCAGTCGCAAACGGCAGATTACGGCAATGCAGAAGCCGTAACTCAGGCGATAGTCGCACTCACGGCTCTGGGGATCGATCCTGCGACGGATGAGCGCTTCATAAAGGGTGGCAAAAGCCTGATCGATGCGCTTTTAACCTATCGCAACGCCGATGGCAGCTTCCGGCATGAAGCAACCGGTGCCTACAGCCCCATGGCAACGGAGCAGGCGACCTATGCGCTTGTGGCCTACGCCCGTTTTCTTGATGGCGCCTGCTCTCTGTACGACATGAAAGATGCAACGGGAACCAATGTCTGGAAGTTCATCCCGGTTCCGCCCGACAAACCAGTTCAAGATGATGACGAGCAGGACGGCGAGGCGACGAGCAATAACAACAATGCCGTTGGCAGTAACAACACCACTGGCAGCAACGCAGGCGGCAGTGACGGCGGTAGTGCTACCGGCGGCGGAACCACGACCACAGATACTGGGACGGCCAGTAACACCGCAACAAACAGCGGTCTGACGATACGCGACGCCAAGCCTCCTCTCGCCAGCAGTGCTTCCCAGTCGGCCGCTCACGAGCCCGTTCAGCCACTAAGCGCGTCCGCCACCCTGTTCACGGAACAGTTCGTCTTGATGATCGTTGCCCTGGCCGTTGTCCTCGTAGTTGCCTCGGTCGCCACCACCAACCTGGTGGTCAGGCGCAGGCTGAAAGCCAAACCGGCAGAGCCGAGCAACAGCCTGTGACAAAACTTCGGTTATAATCACAGCGTTCGCTTAAATGACCATCAATTTGTAAGAAGGGATAGAACCATGACCGACGACGTAAAATTTGACAATGCGGTTGAGGAATTCAACCAGGGTGTGGTGCAGGAAGTGCACTCCATCGAAGACATCGATACCGCCTCAGACTTTGAGCTCAAGCATACGCCCAATGTGGTGATCGAAGAGCTCTCTTCTGGCCAGCGGGTAAAGGTGACCATTGGCCTGAAGGGTATCAGCCACCCCCAGACCGAGGAGCATCTCATCGAGTGGATCCGCGTCTTTGACGGCAGCGAGCCGGTGGGTTCGGTGAGCTTTGGCCCCACTGACACCCCTGAGGCCACCTTTGAGGTCAAGCGTAGCTCCGATCAGATCATCGTGCAGGCGCTCTGTAATCTACATGGGCTCTGGGAAGCTCGCGTCTGAGCCAGGGAGGCACCTGCCCAACCGAACCCGCCGCGTCCTCTGGCGCCGCGGGTTCGATTTTATTGTGCCTCGTGCCGTGCCTCGCGCTCTGCGCCTGCCTCGGACGCTGCGCTCGCCTCAGCCTCCTCGGCGGCAAAGAAGGCCTCCAACTCTTCGCCGCTGAGGGCCTCGCGTGTCACTTCCACATCAAAATGTGCCGCTATCGCGTCGGCCTGAGCGCGGCGCAGCGCGGCGGTCTGCGGCCGGTTCGCCGTTTGCAACAGCTCGGCCTCGTAATACAGCGAACGCGTCACATAGCCGCCCAGCTTACGGTCAAAGTTACCCACCTCCAGCACCGAGACCAGCGAGGTTGGCTCCAGGTTCAAGGCCAGGCCGGGGTCGAGATCCAAGGCGTCCCCAAGCGCGGCCTCGATGCTTTCAATCTCATCTTCGCGGGTCGCATAGCCCTGCTCCATCGAGCGGCGGATCGCCTCCACCAGCTGAAGTATCATCCGCATGATATAGTCATTTTGAAACATCGGTGAGTCCCTCCGTCAGTCCATCCATCAGTCCCTCCATCGGCAGCTGCACTCAATCCGGTGTCTGAGCAGCATCGCTGGCAGCCACTGCCCCAGCGGCGGCCACAAAACCCTCGGCGCTCTGCGGGCAGGGCAGGCCCCTGTGGAGAAAGGCGCGCTCAGTCGCCATTCGCCCCTTGGGGGTACGCACGATAAGACCTTGCTGCAACAGATAGGGCTCGTAGACGTCCTCGATGCTCTCCGCGTCCTCGCCAAGCGCGCTGGCCAGCGTGTTCAGGCCGATGGCGCGGCCGGAGAAGGTCTCGGTCAGCAGGCCGAGAATCTTGTTGTCCATGCTGTCCAGCCCCAGCTCGTCCACCTCAAAGAAGCTTAAGGCCTCCCGCGCCGTGCCGGCGCGGATCTGGCCGTCGGCGCGCACCTCGGCAAAGTCGCGCACACGTTTGAGCAGGCGGTTGGCCAGGCGGGGAGTGCCGCGCGAGCGGCCGGCGATCTCGCGGGCGCCGCCCTCGTCGATGCTGACTTCGAGGATCGTCGCCGAGCGTACGACGATGTCGCGCAGTTCTTCTGGCGTGTAATAATCGAGGCGAAAGGAGATGCCAAAGCGGTCGCGCAGAGGCCCGGTTAAAAGCCCCGTGCGAGTGGTTGCGCCGATCAGCGTGAAGTGCGGCACCTCCAGGCGCAGCGAGCGGGCCGAAGGACCTTTGCCAATCACGATGTCTAAGACAAAGTCCTCCATCACCGGATAGAGGACCTCCTCCACAGCCCGGTTCAGACGATGGATCTCGTCGATGAAAAAGACGTCGCCCGGCTCCAGATTGGTGAGTATTGCCGCCAGATCGCCCGTGCGCTCGATGGCCGGGCCGCTGGTGGCCTTAACGGCCACACCTAACTCGTTGGCAACGACACCGGCCAGCGTCGTCTTGCCCAGCCCCGGCGGGCCGGAGAAGAGCAGGTGGTCGAGGGCTTCGCCACGGGTTCGGGCCGCCTCGATGAGCACCGAGAGGTTTTCTTTGACCCGGCTCTGGCCGAGGTAGTCGCCGAGCATCTGCGGGCGCAGGCTGCGATCGATCCCCAGGTCGTCCTCGACGATCTGGGGGCTCAGAGGCACGGCTACATTGCCGCCACCGTCGTTGGCTTCCCAGGTAACCAAGCTCACTTCCCCAATCGTTTGAGTGCGTAGCGCAACAGGCCGTTGCTGTCTGCCGGGTCACCATCATAACCCTTAACGGCCAGCGTCGCCTCCTGCGTGGTAAATCCCATCGTCAGCAGGGCTTCGGTAACCTCACGATTGCTTTGGAGCGGCACTGCTCTGCCAGCCTCGGCAATCGCCTGCTCAAAGGCGCCCTTTAACTCGACGATTACCCGCTGGGCGGTCTTTTTGCCGATGCCGGGAGCGGTCGCTATCAGATTCACATCACCTTGAGCGATGGCCAGTCTCAAATCGTCTACCTGCAGACTGGAAAGCAGCGACAGGGCAGCCTTGGGGCCCACGCCGGAGATGGCGATCAACTGCTCGAAGAGCCGACGTTCGGCTGGCGAGATAAAGCCGTAAAGCGTCAGCGCATCGTCGCGAACGACGAGCATCGTCTGCAACAGGACTTCTTTGCCCCCATGCAGCGAGGCCAGGGTCGGAGTGGAAGCCGTGATAGCAAAACCGACGCCGCCGACGTCTATCACGACGGAACTCTCGGTCAGGGCAACGACGGTACCCTTGAGTTGTGCGATCATCTGATCACCTTTCTTTGTGCTGTGTGGGCCGACTTGCGACTCGGCCTGAGGGCCAGTATGCGACTCGGCTTGAGGACTCGCTCGCGCCGCGCAGGGACTGTTACCGAGCGCTCGGGGGCTGCGCTCATCGTGGTGCACGCCTCAGGTGGGCGTGGCAGATCGCGGCTGCCAGGGCATCGGCGGCGTGGTCGGGGTTGGGCAGGTGGTCGAGCCGCAGCAGCACCTGCACCATGTACTGAACCTGTTCCTTGCTGGCGGAGCCGCTGCCGACCACAGCATTTTTTATTGTTGAAGGAGAATATTCTCCAATGCACATCTCCAACTCAGCGGCAGCCGTCAGAGCTGCTCCTCGGGCCTGTGCGGTGGCGATCGCGCTTTTCTGATTGCCTTTTTGGTAGACTGTCTCTATACCAAGATCTGTTGGCTGGTAGCGGCGAACCACGTCGCGCAGCTCGTGGGCGATGGTTCTCAGGCGGGCGGGCAGTTCCTCTGCCGCCACCGTTGAGATGCAGCCGTAGGCAACGGGCCGCAGGCGGGAGCCGTGGGATTCAATGACGCCCCAGCCGCAGTTGGCCAGCCCGGGATCGATGCCGAGGATGCGCACGAGGGTCATCGCCTGAGCCGCGGGCACCGTCGCTGCTGTCGTCGTTGTTGTTCTCGCTGTTGCCATGGTAACATGATAGCGAACACCTGTTCGGATTGCAAGCGCCGCCACCCAAAAGGAGCCAGAGACTTTGCGTGTGATAGCCGGAGAATATAAAGGCCGCGCCCTGAAGCCGATCCCGGGTACGGGCACCCGGCCGACCACCGACCGCGTTAAGGAAGCCTGGGCCTCCACGCTCGGCTCGCTTCTGCCCGGCGGCTTTGCAGGCAAGCAGGTACTCGACGCCTTTGCCGGTAGCGGTGCGCTGGGCATCGAGGCGCTTTCCCGGGGAGCCGCGACCTGCACCTTCTTCGAGCGCGATCGGCGTGCCTTTCAGATCCTGAGCGCCAACACCGCCTTCATCACGCCACGGGAGACGCGGCTGGCTCTGCGGCAGGCAGACATCACCCGTGCCAGCCGCGAAACGGCCTTTATCAACCGGCGAGCGGCAGTCTTCGATCTCCTGATCCTCGACCCGCCCTACGATCTGCCCGCATGCGACGTCGCCGCTTTAATCCAGAGGCTGCTGGGCCAGGAGCTGCTCAGCGATACGGCCCTGATCTCCTATGAACACCGCGCCAGCTCCGCCGATGGCTACGCTTTACTCCAATGCGAACCGGCCGCCCTTGCCGCAGGTGCCGTTCCCGCCATTTCCGCGCTGCCCCAACTGGAGCCGCTGGCTTACAAGCGCTACGGCAACAGCGTGTTGGAGTATCATGGTCTGAGCAACGCGGGCCGCGCAAGGCCCCAGCTCCAGACGGAAGGACAAGACCATGACGCGTGCGTTGGTTCCCGGCACCTACGACCCTGTGACCATCGGCCACATCGACGTCATTGAGCGTTCGGCACAGATATTCGACGAGGTCATCGTTGGGGTTGCCGCTTCGCCCAAAAAAGGCGCCGGCCCTTTGTTCAACGTCGACGAGCGCGTTGCTTTCTTACGCGACGCGACCAGGGCGCTTGCTAATTGCCAGGTTCGGCCCTTCTCCACCTTGTTGGTCGACTTTGCCGAGGAAGTGGCCGCGACCGCCATCGTCAAGGGATTGCGGGCCGTTACCGACTTTGAATTGGAGTTTCAACAGGCGGAACTCAACTTTCAGCTCAACCCGGCGCTGGAGACACTGTTCATCATGGCCAATCCCGGCAATATGTACCTCTCCTCCTCGATGGTCAAGGAGATCGCCGCGCTCGGCGGCGATGTTTCCACCTGGGTTACACCTTTGGTCCAAAATGCCCTGCGTGAGCGGTTCTGAAGCCGTCCAGCTACCGTCAGAACACCAGCAATCGGTAAAATTTTCGACAAAGTAACACTTCCACGGCACATCGGCAACAGATTGTGCTAGACTTACGGTTGTCCCGTTTTGGGACACTGGTTTCGCGGCGTGTTTCGTTTGGTTGCGGTCACGTCGTTGGTATGGGCCCACGTTGGGCAGATAGAAAGGCAAGACATGGCAGAAGGTAAGGTTAAGTGGTTCAGTTCCGAAAAAGGCTACGGCTTCATCTCACGCGACGACGGTGACGATCTCTTCGTCCACTTCTCAGCGATTGCGATGGACGGGTTTAAGACTCTGGAGGAGGACACTCCCGTCGAGTTTGACATCACGCCTGGCAAGGACGGCAAGCCACAGGCCAGCAACGTCCACATCATCTGAGAGTTGCACGATAGGCGGGAAAAGGCGGCTGACAGGTCGGTCGCCTTTTTCTGTCGGTGTGCCCGGCATGGGCGATTCTGACAAATACCATGAGGGCTGATTCGCTGAGTAAAACCGGTACACCCGATCTCCTGCTTCACGTCTGCTGTGCCCCCTGCTCCATCATTCCGCTGTCGTTTCTGGCGCGCGATGGTTTGCGCGTACACGCCTTTTACTTTAACCCGAATATTCAACCACAGGACGAGTACCAGCGCCGGTTGGAGACTTTTGTGGCCTGGGCAAGCTCCCTCGGGCTGCCTTTCAGTGCGCCCGACTATCAGGGCTTACTTTGGGAGGAGGACGTCGCAGTCTTTGGCGGGCCCTACCCGCTGATCGCTAACAGCCCCGATTACGCAGCCAATCGCGCCGCCCGCCTGCGGCGCTGCAGTGCCTGCTATCGCCTGCGCTTTGAAGCTGCGGCCCGGGTGGCGGCCGAGCGGGGCATTGCCTGCATCGCCAGCACCCTGACCATCAGCCCCTATCAGTTTGTGGAGACGATCAATGCCGAACTGGCCCGTGCGGCTGCGACCTGCGGGCTGAGCACCCGCGAGGACGATTTTCGCGCTTTTTACTCCGAGGCGGTGGCCCTTTCCCGCCAGGCCGGCCTCTATCGCCAGAACTACTGCGGTTGCCGCTTTTCCGCGCAGGAGGCCGAGCTGGAACGCGTTGCCCGACGTGCGGCCCGACGCGAACAGCGCAGCAACACAAAGCGCGATACCGAAGGACGGGAGTCATCTGAAAGCGGACACGGGGATGGTTCATCTGTCCTGTTTTCTGAAAAACTTACTGCTGCAGCAGGTGTCTTGCAGGAAAACAGGACAGATGAACCGTCCCCGTGTCCGCTTTCAGATGAACCGTCCCTGTATCTGCACGAGCAGGGGAGCGGCGATGCTGACCGCTGACTTTGATTACCCGTTGCCCCAGGAGCACATCGCCGCCGCTCCGGCTGTCCCGCGCGACTCCTGTCGCCTGCTCGTGCTGCACCGCGCCACGGGCGGCATCGAGCACCGCCGCTTCTCTGACATCGCGGATTACCTCGCGGCCGAAGACCTCCTGGTCGTTAACGAGACAAAGGTGATGCCTGCGCGCCTGGTAGGCAGGCGGCGCGGCGGCGGCGCGGCCGAGCTGCTGCTGCTGCGCCGACTCGGCTCGGCGGTGACAAAAGGGATGGCTCCGGCAACACAAAAGAACCGTCCCTCTGTGCTGCCGGAGCCATCCCTTTTGTCACCAGCTGCCACCGTGGCTGCTAACGCCGCCGCAGCCGCAGACGCCACGGACGCCGAGCGCTGGCTGGCCCTCGTCTCGCCCGGTCGCCGCCTGAAACCCGGCGCCGAGATAGCCCTTGACGGCCTCAGCGTGCGCGTTGAGGACTGGGCGACGGCAGAGATTCGCGGCGGTCGCGTTGTCCGTCTGAGTACCACGGGCGCAGAAAGCGTCGACGCCGCCCTGCATCGGCTGGGCAGCCTGCCGCTGCCGCCCTACATTCATGACTATCGCGGCGACAGCGGACTCTACCAGACCGTCTACGCGCAAAGCGAAGGCTCAGCGGCAGCACCGACGGCCGGCCTGCACTTCACGACCGAACTGTTGCAGCAGCTCCAGAGCAGGGGAGTGCGCCTGGCGACGGTCGATCTGGAGGTCGGACTGGACACCTTTCGTCCCGTCGTCGAGCCGCGGGCCGAAGACCACGCCATCCACAGCGAATATTACTCGCTGCCGCCGGCTACCGTGCAGGCCTTTGCCGAGACGCGAGCCGCTGGCGGACGCGTTGTTGCCGTTGGCACGACCAGTGTTCGCTCGCTGGAAAGCGCCTGGGACAATGCGAGTGCGGCCCTGCGCCCCGTATTTCGTGAGCAGACCCGGCTGTTCATCATGCCCGGCTTTAGCTTTCGGGCGACCGACCTGCTGCTGACCAACTTTCATGCGCCGCGCACGACACTGATGATGCTGGTCAGCGCCTTTGCCGGGCGCGAGAGGCTGCTGGCGGCTTATCATCAGGCCTTGCAGAGTGATTACCGTTTTCTTTCCTTTGGGGATGCGATGCTGATTGTCTGAACCAGTAACATACCAAATCCAGGCCACCGACCCCAACTGCGCGGCACGGGCCGCCGTCCTGCAGACCGCGCACGGCAGCGTTTTAACGCCAATCTTCATGCCCGTGGGTACCCAGGCCAGCGTTAAGGGGCTGCGGCCGGCCGAGCTGGAGCAGCTCGGCGCGCAGATCATCCTCGCCAACACCTACCACCTCTACCTGCGCCCCGGCTCCGAGCGCGTTGCCGCCGCCGGTGGCCTGCAACGCTTCATGGGCTGGAACCATCCGCTGCTCACCGACAGCGGCGGCTTTCAGGTCTTCAGCCTGCGCGATACCCTGCGCTTGAGCGACGACGGCATTCGCTTTCGCTCGATCCTCGACGGCAGCGAGCATAACTGGACCCCGGAGGACAACATCCGCATCCAGACCGACCTGGGTGCCGACATAATCATGCAGTTGGATGAGTGCAGCGCCTATCCGGCCCCGCGCGAGGACGTCCAACGGGCGGTGGACCACTCAGCGCTTTGGGCCGGTCGCTGTTTGCGGGAGCATCTCAGGCTGGATGCGCGGCGGTCTTATCCACAGGGGTTATTTGCCATCATCCAGGGCGGGGTGCATCTTGACCTGCGTCTGCAAAGCATCGAGCGGGTTTTGCAGCTGGAGGAGGGCGGTGCCGCCTTTGCCGGCTTTGGCATCGGCGGTTATTCGGTGGGCGAGCCGCACGAGCTGATGTTTGAGTCCCTGCCCGCAGTCGCCGCCGCCCTGCCCGCGGATCGGCCGCGCTATCTGATGGGAGTGGGAAACCCAACGACGCTGGTGCGGGCGATTGCCGCCGGCGTTGATATGTTTGACTGCGTGCTGCCCACTCGCACCGCCCGGATGGGTACGGCGTTTTCCAGCGAGGGACGACTGAATTTGCGCAACGCCCGCTTTAAGGACGACCTCGGGCCGCTCGACGCGCGCTGCAGCTGCTCCACCTGCGCCAACCACAGCCGGGCCTACCTGCGCCATCTACTGAACAGCAAGGAGATGCTCGGTGGCATCCTTTTGAGCATCCACAACCTGCATTACCTGCTGGAGCTGACCCGCCAGGCGCGCCAGGCGATACTCGCGGGGCACTATCGGCAGTTCGCCGAGGCCTGGATGGCCAGTCCTGCTGCCAACGATTACTGAGGGCAGCTGCTCGGTGACCGAAGACGCCGCTTTTTTTGGGCTGTGTTGGCGTCATAAACCGTTATACTAACGAGGATGTTAACCCACGGGCGCGGCTTACCGCTGCCGTCCACTACAGAGGGGAAGCTATGGCGGATAGGAGATTCACGCCGAAAAAGCGGCCTTCGCAGGCCCGCAACCATATCGTGTTGTTGATACTGCTGGCGGTATTGCTGGCCGGTTCGGTGTTCATGTTTGTGCCACCGGGCGAAAAGATCACCCAGGGCCTCGATGTTCAAGGCGGCCTTTCCGTCGTCTTGCAGGCAAACAAGACCGACGACTCAACGCCGACGAACGAGGAGATGCAGTCGTCGCAGCAGATAGTCGAGCGCCGCGTAAACGCGCTGGGTGCCAGTGAGGCCAGCGTCCAGATCCAGGGTACCAACCAGCTGCTGGTGCAGATCCCCGGCGTCGTCGATCAGACCCAGGCCCTGCAGACCATCGGTCAGACCGGTGTTTTGGAGTTCGTCGACCTTTCAGCGGTCAACGATCCTGCCGTTACCGAGGCCCTTAACTCGGGAGCTCTGATCTCTGACCAGGAGCTCAACGAGATGTTGGCCTTTGGCAATATCACCGCCGAGCAGATAACCGTGCCACTGGCCAACGGACGGGCGCCGGCGGGCATGTACACCCAGGTCACGGAGAGCGCGGCGACGCAAGAGATTACCACCGCTCCCGACCCCGCGGCAACCGACCCCGCGGCTTCAGCCAGCGACCCGGCCACTGCCAGCGACCCGGCCACTGCCAGCGACTCCGCCGCGGCCGATCCTGCCGTCGCACCCGACCCCGCGGCTGCCGCGGCGGCCGCGGCTGCCGCAGCCACCAGCGACTCCGCCGTAATCGATCCTGCTGCCGCCACCGATGATGCTCCCGCCCCCGCCCCCGACACCACTCCCGAAACACCAGCCACCCCCACCACCCGCTACCAGCCACTGACCCTTCCCGCGGGCAGCTACACCCCGATATTCTCCGGCTCCGAGATCACCTCGGTAAGCCTCGGCAAACAAAGCGAGACCAGCGCCTACTACTCGGTGAACCTCAAGCTCAACGCCACAGCCACCCAGGCCTGGGCCGACGCCACCACGCGACTCTACCCGACCAAGGGTAAGGTCGCCATCGTCCTCGACGGCGTCATCCAGTCCACACCGGCCGTGCAAAGCGCGATCACTACCGGCGACACCGCGATCACCGGCGATTACAATCTGCAATCGGCCACCGCCTTAAAGACGGTGCTCGAGTCAGGCTCGCTGCCGGTCAGCCTCCAGGTCATCAACTCCCAGGTCATCGGCCCGACGCTAGGCCAGGAGTCGCTCGCCCGCGGCGTGACGGTCGCCCTGATCGGCCTGGCTCTGGTGGCCATCTACCTGCTTGTCTTCTATCGCGGCATCGGCCTGCTGACCGCCGGCGCGGTCGGCGTCTTTGCCCTGCTCTACCTCGGCATTCTGGCGACGCTTTCCTACTTTGGCCAGTTCGCGCTGTCGCTGGCGGGCATCGCCGGCATCGTCTTGGCCATCGGCGTGGCGGCCGACTCCTCTATCCTTGTGCTCGAGCGCTTTAAGGAGGAGATCCGGATGGGCCGCTCGGTGCGCGCCTCCTCGGTGACCGGCGTCAAACACGCGATCATCACCTCCATCGACGCCGACCTGGTAACGCTGGTCTCGGCGCTGGCACTGTTCTTCATCGGCGTCGGCTCGGTTAAGGGCTTCGGCCTGACGCTGGCCCTCGGCGTGATCTGCGACATCGTCACGATGCTGATCTTCAAGGCCCCTCTGATCCGCCTGCTCGCTCCCCGTGCGATCACCCGTCATCCCGCTTTTTGGGGTGTGGAGGAGGACCAGCGCGTCGCGCTTGAGGCCGGCGAGTTGAATCGAGGTGCCGTTCATGGTTAGGCCGTTTAAAAAAGACATCGATTTCCTCTCCAAGCGTCGGATCTTCTTCATCGTCTCGCTGGTCTTGATGGTCATCTCGCTTATCGCTTTGCCGCTGCGCGGGCTGAACTTTGGCATCGAGTTCGTCGGCGGCACGTCAATCGCCTTCTCCAACACCGGCGAGATAACCACCGAGCAGATGCGCAGCGCGGTGGAGGCTGCTGGTGGCGAGACACCGATAGTTCAAAGCACCAGCGACGCCGGCGGATCCAACGGCTTCATCGTCCGCGTCGCCATCACCGACGCCGCCGAGGCCTCCAAACTTGGCGACGAGGTGGTCAGCGCGCTGTCCTTAAGCGACAACTCCGCCGAGGTGACCACCATCGGAGCGGCCTGGGGCGACGAGGTCACCCGCACTTCGCTGATCGCCTTTGCGGTCGCCCTCGCCCTGATCATCATCTACATCGCGATTCGCTTTGAGTACAAAATGGGTGTTGTGGCGGTTATCGCTTTGCTCCACGACCTGCTGATCATCATCGGCGTCTATGCGGTCTTCGGACGCGAGGTGACCCCCAACGTGATTGCCGCCCTGCTGACGATCATGGGCTATTCGCTCTATGACACCGTCGTCGTCTTCCACCGGATCAACGACAACGTGGCAACCACGGCGCACCACTCTTTCATCACGGTGGCCAACCACTCCATCAATCAGGTATTCATCCGTACCTTCAACACCACGCTGACCTCCCTGGTGCCCGTGGTGGCGATGCTTTTCTTCGGCGGCGAGACGCTTAAGGACTTCGCTTTTGCTATGACCATCGGATTGGTGCTCGGCGCCTATTCCTCAATCGGCATCGCCAGCCCGCTCTATGCCCTTTGGAAGCAGCGCGAGCCCAAATATAAGAAGCTCTACGAGAAATACGGCGAGGGCGTGGGCACCTTCACGACCGCGGAGAACCTACAGGACTAGGGAGGTGCCGATTAATGCCTGTGCGCCAGATTCCGAGTCAGGCAGCACTAAATCGTGGGTGTGCATCGGGTTGCTGTGCAGTGATTCCGTTTGCCCTCGATTTAGTGCTACCTAGCCGGAAGATGGCTGTGCAATGATTAATCGGCACCTCCCTGGGAAGAAGGTACCAGCGATCTGGGATATTCAACATCCAGATAAAGATGCCGTCCGCGCGCTCCAGCAGAAGTTGGAGTGCGCGGCGCTTCTGCCGCGCCTGCTGATTGCCCGCGGGATGGGCGACTACGCGGCCGCCCGCGACTTCCTAACGCCCTCATTGCAACGCGATTGGGGAGCGCCAGAGGCGATACCGGGAATGACGGAGGCGGCCGCGGCCCTGGCCCAGGCGGTGCGCGACAAACGCCGGCTGGCGGTCTTTGGCGACTACGACGTTGACGGGCTGGTTTCCTCCGCCATCATGCTGTTATTTCTGCGTCGCCTCGGCGCTGTGGTGGAGGCCGTGATCCCGCACCGTCTGGACGAGGGCTACGGCCTTACCGAGGCGGCCCTGGAGCGGGTTTATCAGCTGGAGCCCGAGCTGGTCATCACGGTGGACAGCGGCATTACCTCAATAGAAGAGGTTCGGCAGCTCAAAGAACACGGCGTGGAGACGATCGTCACCGACCATCACGAGCCAACCGGCGTCTTACCACAGGCGCTGGCGGTAACCGACCCAAAGCTCGACCCGCAGTGTGAGTTTGGCATCCTCGCGGGCGCCGGCGTGGCTTTAAAGCTAGTTCAGGCCACCGGCGCCCTGCTCGGGCAGCCAACGTCTTGGCTGGAGTATACCGATCTGGCGGCTCTGGGTACAATAGCCGACGTGATGTCGCTGCGCGGCGCCAACCGCGCCCTCGTGCAGGAGGGGCTGCTGCGCCTTGTCCGCTCGCCGCGTCCGGGCATCGAGGCTCTGCTGCGCCTCGTTAGCAGGCGCGCAGGCAACGGTAACGGCTCAGCGCCCGCTACTGCCGCCACGTCTGCTGGCCCGGCGTCCGGCGCCACTGCAATGCCTGCGCCCCTGAAGGCCCTCGATCTCTCCTTTGGCCTGATTCCGCGTCTGAACGCGGCCGGGCGGATGGACGACGCCGCCCTGGCACTGGATCTGCTGCTTTGCGACAATGCGGGTGTTGCCGCGACTCTGGCTGAGCGTCTGGACGCATTGAACACGCTGCGTCGCGGCACCGAGCAGGAACTCAGTCAGGCGGCGCTGGCCCAGACGGCGGAGGTCAGCGATGATGCACGAGTGATCATTGCCGCCGGCGAGAATTGGCACGACGGGGTGCGTGGCATCGCCGCCTCGCGCCTGGCTCACAGCCGCGCCCTGCCGGCGATAGTCTTCTCCCTTGAAGACGGCATGGCCACCGGCTCTGGCCGTAGCGTCGGTACGGTCAATCTCTTTAAGGCGGTGGAGTCCTGTGCACCAATGCTGACCCGCTTTGGAGGCCATGCCGCCGCTGTTGGCGTCTCTCTGCCCGCTGATAAGCTCGAGGCCTTCACCCGGCAGATGCAAGACTATGTTGCGGCTCTGCCCGCCGAGCAGTTTCTGACGCCGCTGGTGATAGACTCCGAGGCAGACTTCGCCGATTTTACGATTCAGGCAATCGAAGAGTTGGAGATGGCCGAGCCTTTTGGCAAAGACAATCCTCAGCCCCATTTCATGCTCGCGGACGTGGGCGTCTACCGCGTGCAGCGCATCGGTGCTCAGCAAAACCACCTCAGCTTTCTGGCGCGTTCGAGCAACTCCGCCGCACGCCCCCAGACCCTGGAGGCGATCTGGTTTAACTGCCCAGGTGTGGATGACCCCCTCTATGTCGCACTCGCGTCCGGCGAGGGGCGCTTCGATTTGGCCTTCACACCCGAGATCAACGAGTGGCGGGGCCGGCGCAGCGTTAAACTACACATCCGTGGAGTACGCCTGGCGACCGGCTGTGCTTCGCAGGCGCCCGCTGCGGCAACAGCCAGTGCTTCAGCCGCACCGGCGCCCGCTGCGGCAACCCCTACCATCGCCTCCGGCACCGACATCCAAACCTTTGCCAAAGCCTTTCTGGAGCGCACTCTTGGCCCTGACGCCAGCCTGCACGCCGCCCAGGCCCGCTCCATTGCCAACCTCGCCAACAGGCGCTCTACGCTGACGGTGATGGCCACCGGCCGGGGCAAGTCACTGATCTTTCAGATCGCCGCCGCCTGGCTGGCATGCGAGCAGCAACGCGGCACGATCATCGTCTTTCCGCTGCGGGCATTGCTCAACGACCAGTACTTCCACCTCAGCGAAAGCCTCTCATCGCTGGGGCTGAAGGTCGAGCGCCTGAGCGGCCAGACACCCGGCCCCGAGCGCGGACGTATTCTCAACGCCTACCGCAGCGGCGAAGTAAGCGTCCTGCTGACCACCCCCGAGTACCTGGCCTTCAACCGCCGCCAGTTTGTTCAAGGCGACCGGACCGGTCTTCTGGTCTTTGACGAGGCGCACCACATTGCCACCTCCGGCAGCGCCCATCGCCCGGTCTACGCTCGTGCCGGTGAGCTGCGCGCGCTGTTTCCCGAGGCCACCGTGCTGGCGCTCTCGGCAACTGCCGGGGATGCCCACGCACAGCGGATCTGCGCCGAGCTGGGCATTGCAGCCCTGGTTCGGGACGCAACCACGCGGCCCAATTTAAAGCTCTTTGACGCCCGTGGCCAGCGCGAGCGGGTAGCCTATCTGGCCGAGCGCCTGAGCGACGGGGTGCGCTCGCTGATCTACGTCAACGCGCGAGCGAGCGCCATTGAGCTGTGTAAATCCCTGCGCAGGGAACTGCCGGATTTCGCAGATAAGATAGTATTCTATCATGCTGGTATGGAGCGCGCCGACCGCCTGCGCATCGAGCAGGCCTATCGCCAGCGCCAGGCCAGTACGATCGTTGCCACCAGCGCCTTTGGCGAGGGCGTGAACATCCCCGACGTCCGCGATGTCTTCCTCTTTCATCTGCCCTTTGCCGCCGTCGACCTCAATCAGATGAGCGGTCGGGCCGGTCGCGACGGTCAGGACAGCGGCGTGCACCTGCTCTACGGTGCCGATGATGTCGCTATCAATCGCGCTATACTGGAGGCAGCCCTGGAAGATGCCCAGGACGAGGAGGCGAAGGCCGAAGCCCAGGCTATCCTCAACATCTTTGAGAACTTTCAGCTCTGGGCACTGGAGGCTAAGGCGCAACGCATCGAGCAGATGATCCGCGGGCCCATTTTGCCCGGGCGACGAATGAATGACGAGAGTGCAAATGGCACAAAGCGATAAAAAAACTGCCGAGCTTTCTGATCAGGTTCTGGAGCGGCTCTACGAGCAGGCTGGCGACTACATGGGTGCAGACGAGCTCGCCCAGCTGCGTCAGGCCTACCGTTTTGCCGAGCGCGCCCATGCTGGCCAGCTGCGTAAATCCGGCGAACCCTTCATCAACCACCCGGTGCAGGTGGCGTTGATCCTTGCCGAGCTGCGGATGGATGTGGATACCATCACGGCGGCTTTGCTCCACGACACCGTTGAGGACTGCTCGCTGACCTTAGAGGAGGTTGAGGCGACCTTTTCTGCCGACGTCATGAAACTGGTTGACGGCGTTACCAAGATCACCCGCCTGGAGATCGTGTCCTTAAGCGAACAGCAGGCCAACAACGTTCGCAAGATGCTGGTGGCGATGTCGCGCGACATTCGCGTGATCGTTATCAAGCTCGCCGACCGGCTGCACAATATGCGCACGCTACAGGCGCTGCGCGAGGATCGGCGGATCTTCAAGGCCCGCGAGACGATGGAGATCTACGCGCCGCTGGCCCATCGTCTGGGCATCAACTCGATAAAATGGGAGCTTGAGGACCTCTCGTTTTACTACCTCGATCCCGTGCGCTTTGGCCAGATTCAGCGAATGGTCGCTGAATCGCGGATGGCCCGCGAGGAATACCTCGATTCAACGATTGCCGAGATCCATGCCGAACTGGAGAAAATCGGCGTTGAGGCCAAGATAACCGGTCGCCCCAAACATCTCTATTCCATCTACCTGAAGATGACCGAGAAGGGCAAGGACTTCTCCGAGATATACGATCTTATCGCGCTGCGCCTGATAGTTGAGACGATAGGGGAGTGCTACACCTGTCTGGGGGCGGTGCATACGCTTTGGCGGCCGATGCCCGGGCGCTTTAAGGACTACATCGCGATGCCCAAGTTCAACCGCTATCAGTCGCTGCACACCACGGTCATTGGCCCTGCCGCCCGGCCGCTGGAGATTCAGATTCGCACCCGTGACATGCACCATACCAGTGAGTACGGTGTCGCTGCGCACTGGCGCTATAAGGGCGGTCGCGGCGAGGGCTTTGACGCGGAGTTTGATGAGCAGCTGATGTGGTTGCGCCAGATGCTGGACTGGGTTGACGATGCTGACGACCCCAAGGAGTTCCTCGACTCCTTTAAACGCGACCTTAACTATACCGAGGTCTTCGTCTTTACGCCCAAAGGCGAGGTGATCAGCCTGCGTTCCGGCTCGACGCCGATCGACTTTGCCTATGCCATTCACACCGAGGTGGGCAACCACTGTGTTGGCGCCAAGATCAACGGCAAGATCGTGCCGCTGTCCCATGAGTTGCAGATGGGTGACCGTGTAGAGATACTCACGCAGAAGTCTTCGGGGCCTTCGCGCGACTGGCTGGCAATCGTCAAGACGCCCTCGGCGCGCCAGAAGATCCGCAGCTACCTCTCGCGCATCACGCGCTCCGACGACATCCTCAAGGGCCGCGAGATCCTGGCCCGCGAGGTGCGCAAACACGGCCTGGGCCTCTCCGCCCAGCGCTCTGCTCAGGCGCTCAAGGCAATCGCTGTTGAACTGCGCCTGAACAACCCTGACGACCTCTTTGCTCAGATTGGCGCCGGCAAGCTGAAGGCCGCCCAGATCGCCAATAAACTGTTAAAGCATCTGGTGCTTCCTGCGGATCAAAAAGCTGTGGAGAAGGACGGCTCAGCCAGCCTTGACGAGCTGACCTCGGCGATGTTGCCCGCTCCGGCTGAGCGCAAGAGCCGCTCTGCCGATCGGCCGGGGTCAAACGTGCGGGTTAAAGGGCTCGACGGCGTTTTGGTGCGGCTCTCGCATTGCTGCAACCCCGTGCCCGGCGACGAGATCATCGGCTTTGTGACGCGCGGGCGCGGCGTCTCGGTGCACCGTACAAACTGCCCCAACGCCCGTGAGCTGATGCTTACCCCGGAGCGGATCATCGAGGTCTCCTGGGCCGATGCCCCAACCACCGGCGTCTATAATGTTGAGATATTCATCGAGGCTGTCGACCGACTGCGTCTGCTTCAGGATGTGACCCTGGTGTTGGCCAACAGCGGCGTGAACATCATCGGTGCCAACTCAACATCGCACCGCGACGGCATCGTCGAGATGCGCTTTCTCTTTGAGTTGGCCGAGATAAATGCAATAGATAAGATACTGGCGCAGCTGGTGCAGATTGAAGGTATCATCGATGCTCGCAGGATGATGCCCGGCGAATCGATTCGCAAGCACCGAGACTTCAGGTCGCCGGAGATGTCAAAGTGAGTGAGGAAGTGAGACGATGAGCGAAGCCGCAACTCTAAAGATTCAGACCCTGCCCTTGCAGATCGGGCGGATTTTTGGATTTATCACCAACTGCTATTTGCTCGCGGCCGGTTCCGAGGCGCAAAGCCTGGTGGTCATCGACCCGGCCGACGGTGTTCAGCGAATACTCAAGGCGGTGTCCGGCCGCAAGGTTGACGCCATCATACTGACCCATCGCCACGCCGATCATACGGCCGCTGCGGCTGAACTGGTGCAGGCCACCGGGGCTGTGGTCTACGCCCACGAGTTGGACGCCCCGGCCATCCAACAGCCTGAGGGCCACTACCCGCACTTTTCGCGGGAGAGCCGCCAGCCACCCAAAGTGGACGTCCTTCTCCACGACAGGGATCGCATCGAGTTAGCCGATATCGCCTTTGAGGTCTTGCATACGCCAGGGCACTCGGTTGGCAGCATCTGTCTTTACGTCGCCGCAGCCGAGGCACTGTTCAGCGGCGACACCTTGTTTTATGGTACCACCGGCCGCACCGACCTGCCCACAGGTGATGCCGCGGCGATGCATGATTCGCTGGTGCGGCTTTCTGCGCTGCCCGACTGCGTGCGCGTCTATCCCGGTCATGACCAGTCGACGACAATCGCCGCAGAGCGCCATCGGGCACTGATTGAGTATTAACCGGTGCCTTACCCAGTCGTTTAACCTGAGTATAAAGGAGCTGTGATGTATATCGCCATAGAGCAATTTAATCCCACGGTCGGAGCCCTGAGGGAGAACAGCAAGCGGGCGCTGGCCAGAATCGACGCTTTGGCAAGTGTCCCCTATCCGCCTGACCTGGTGGTTTTTCCAGCTTTTGCTCTGACCGGCGCGCCGGTGGCCGGCTTGCAGAGCCACGACGCCTTTTCTGCCGAGTGCCTCGATGTTCTCAACGACTTCTGCGCTCGCGCCAAGTTGCCCACGCTCGTCGGCACGCTGTTTCCCCAGCGCCACCCCGACACCAGCTTCATCAATCTGCCCGAGGTTGTCTACTGTGAGGGTGGCAAAGGCGAGATACTGCACTTCTCCAATCTTTTTGAGCGGATGCTTGACGAGCAGGGCGCGTCGCTGCCGTTTTTGCAGATTGCCGGCGAGAAGGTGACCGTTCTCTTTGACGGGCTGCCCGAAAGCGATGAGGATTTTTTGGAGACCGACGTCCTCGTGGTGATGCTGGCCAAGGATTATCACAGCACCGACGAGATGTTCACCGCCTCGCTGCAGATTGAGTCGCTGAGCCAGAGTGCTGTGCGCAATTCAATCTGGATAGTCTGCGTCAATCTGGTGGGCGGTCAGGACGACCTGGTCTTTGACGGTGCCAGCATCGTGATAGCGCCGAGCGGCCAGGTCATCGCCTCAGCACAGCCTTTTGAGGAGCACTCGCTGCTGGTCAATCTGGCCGCGAACAGCGAAGAGGTCAAGGTGCGGCCGCTTTTGCCCTACGAGGCCGACTGGCGGGCCCTAACTTTGAGCATCCGCGACTATCTGGGCAAAAACGGCTTCAGCGACTGCGTCATTGGGCTTTCCGGCGGCATCGATTCTTCGGTAACTGCTGCTCTGGCCTGCGACGCTCTCGGTGCCGAGCATGTTCACGGCGTGCTGATGCCCAGCCACAACTCCTCGCCGGGCTCCATCAGCGACGCCACGGAGTTGGCGAAAAACCTCGGCATCGCTACGCTGCACCTGCCCATCACCGGCGCCTACGATGGATTTGTGGAGCAGTATCAGCGCGAGCTTGGCTCGCCCGGCAGCGACATCGCCCTGCAAAATATCCAGGCCCGTATCCGCACCATCCACCTGATGCATCTTGCCAACAGCTACGATTGGTTATTGCTAAACACCGGCAACAAATCGGAGGCCGCCATGGGCTACTCCACGCTCTACGGTGACACGGCAGGGGCCTTGGCGCCGCTGGGCAACACCTACAAGACCGACGTTTACGGTCTGGCCGAATGGCGCAACCAGCAATCTGCGGTGATTCCCCGTACGACCCTGGAAAAGCCGCCTTCGGCTGAACTTTACGAGGGGCAAAAAGACAGCGACGCCCTGCCCGACTACCAGCTCCTCGATCGCGTTTTGCGCCTGCACATCGACCGCGACCTGGGCGCCGACCAGATAATCACCCTGCTGCGCGCCTCCGGTGAGGACGGCGATATTACGCCGGAGCTGGTCTTAGAGATTCTTGGCCGCGTGCGTCGCGCGGAGTTCAAGCGCCGTCAGGAGCCCCTGGCGCCCAGTCTGGCTTCGGTGGACATCACCAACGAGCGAGCCTGGCCGGTGACCAACGGCTTTAACGACCGCAACCGCAACATCCCCACGGCCTTTGAGGTCTTTGACTTCCTCGGCAACCTCTACGGCTCACATGGCCCGCGCGGTGCGGGAATCATGAGGAACTGAGCAGTGCCCATACCTTCCGCGCGCCGCCTGCGTTCATCACTGCTTTTGCTGCTGACGGCCCTGATCTGGGGCCTGGCCTTTGTTGCCCAGCGCTTTGGCATGGACTATATCGGTCCTTTTCTCTTCGTTGCCCTGCGGATGCTGTTTGGCGCCGTGACCCTGCTCATCGTGCTCTGGCTGACGGGGCTTTTTGCGCGGCGCAAGGAGGTGCGGTCTCGCACACGGTGTGACAGGCAGGCAGCACAGAGGGACG
>JAISMZ010000183.1 GCA_031276475.1 Coriobacteriales bacterium | reverse complement strand
CCATCATCAGCAGTATCACGCCGTTGAACAGCGCGAGCAGCACCAGCGCGCCGGGTCTGCGCACCTTGGTCAGCGCCAGCGCGCCAAAGAGGCCGTAGAACAGCGCGGCGGCGGCGTTGCGCACGCCAAACAGGGTCACCGTCATCGCCAGTGGCATCGTCAGCGCGCCGACGATGGTCAGCGCGGCGGCCAGTATCGCCAAAAAGACGATATCGCCAACGCTGAAGTGGCCGGGCAGCCTGATCGCCGCCTTTGCACGGCTTTTTGATCCAGGCACCGCCCGCTGCCCGTCGCCTCCCAGCGAGGCCAGCGCTGGTCGCGTTAACTCCTTGTCCCGCAGCAGCCCTTTCGTTCGCCCGCGCGCCATCTCCCGCCTCATCGGCGGCGGCGTCAATGTCGTCAGTTCTGCCATCATCGCTCCTCTCTTTGGGGAGATGCCTCCCCGCTCACTACGAAAGCCGCCCGCTGCTCACGGTATAGACCCGGTCGGCAAGCCGCATGGTCGAGCGGCGATGCGAGACCAACACCACGGTCGCGCCCCGCGCCCGCTCGTAAAGCGACTTTAAGATCACGGCCTCGTTCAGGCTGTCCAGGTTACTTGTTGGTTCATCTAGCAATATCAGCGGCGGATCGTAAAGGAAGACCCGCGCCAGGCCGAGGCGCTGTCGCTCGCCGCCGGAGAGCCGCTCGCCCAGCTCACCGACCGTGGTCTCGTAGCCCTGGGGCAGGCTTTGGATGAATTCGTGCAGCGAGGCGGCGCGGCAGGCCTTCTCCACATCTGCGGCACTCGCGTCGGGCCGCACGATGAGCAGGTTGTTGAGCAGGGTGTCGTCAAACAGCTGCGTATCCTGCGTCATATAGCCCTGGAGCGTTCGCAGGCAGTCGGTTGAGAGGATCCGCAGATCCTCGCCGGAAAGCGTTATGCTGCCGGCGTCCACGTCCCAAAAGCGCATCAGCAGCTTGAGTATCGTCGACTTGCCCGAGCCGCTCGGCCCGCTCAGGCCGATGACCTGGCCTTTGGCGATCTCCAGGGAGAAGTCGTTGAGGACGGGGGCGGTGGCGGCGCCCGTAGCGGGGGCGGCGTCCGGGGCGGTGGCAGCGGCAGCGGCGGTGGCAGCCTCATAACCGAAAGTGACCTTTCGCATCTCGATGCCCGTAAAGCCGGTGCTCACACCATGCGCGACTTCGGTCACGACCGGCTGCTCGTCCATCAGGCTAAAGACGCGATTGGCCGAGGCAAAGGTCTGCGCGAGGTTATTGGAGAGTGCCGAAAGCGCGATGACCGGCCCAAAGGAGCTGATCAGTGCGACGCTGGAGAGCAGCACGGCGTCAAAGCCGATAAGGCCCTGCCGTTGCAGCAGCACACCCGCGACGAGCATCAGCACCGAGGCCAGGAAGACCACCGCGTCGGTCAGGCCAAATGAGCGCCCCTCGGCCTGCTTCAGCCGCTCCTGGCAGCGGGCCAGCCCTGCGCCGCGCTCGGCCAGCCGCAGGCGCCGGCGCGTACCTTCGCCGTATTGCACGGACTGGGCGATTCCGCGCAGACTGTCAAAGACCAGGCTGTTGAGGTCGGCAAACTCCTCGCGGAAGAGCTGGCCGCGCTGGCGGGTGATCCGTCCGTTAAGGGCCGGCAGCGCGGCACCCACCACCAGGTAGGAGGCCGCGGCGATCAGCGCAAAGAGGGGGTGCAGCATCCCCACGAACAGGCAGAGTACGGCGCTGACCAGCACCGCGATGGCTACCGGCGAGACCGTATGGGCGTAGAATACCTCGAGCAGCTCGATGTCGGTGGTGATCAGCGTTATCAGGCTGCCCTTGTCGCGGCCTTCGAGCTTGGCGGGGGCCAGGCGGCGCAGGGCAGAGAACACCTGGTCGCGGATGTGGGCCAGCAGCGAGAAGGCGATGTAGTGATTGAGGTGCTGCTCGCCGTAGCGACAGGCGCTGCGCATCACGGCGGCCAGCGCCATCAGCGTCAGGCAGACTACGAGAAAGGCATCGCCCACCAAGCCGAGCAGGCAGAGCAGCGCGACGGCACCCGCCACGGGTATCAGGATCGCGCAGAGGTTGCCGACGACGCCGAAAAGCACCGCTAACGCCATTGGGCCGATGAAGGCGGCGACCAGCTTCATCAGCCTGGCAGCCGTCTGCAAAGGGCCGCGTTGTGCGGCCGTCGGACGCGACCGGCCAAGCCTTTGTTGTTGTTCAGGCATAGGCCAACACCGCCTCGTCGCGCAGGCTCCGCTCGGGGGCGAAGTGCTCAAGCTGCCACTGGCGGTTATACATCGCGGCGTACTCGCCACCGCGGGCAAGCAGCTCCTCGTGTTCGCCCGACTCGACTATCCGGCCATCGCGCAGCAGATGGATGCACTGGGCGCGCACGACATTGGCAAGCCGATGCGAGATGAACAGCACCGTCCGCGTCTGCGCCAGGGCAAAGACCGCCTCCATGATACACTGCTCGCTTTCGGCGTCGATGTTGCTCGTCGCCTCGTCAAAGATGTAGACCGGCGCGTCGTGCAGCAGGGCCCGAGCCAGCGCAAGCCGCTGCCGCTGTCCGCCGGAAAGGTTGGCGGCACCTTCCTGCACCTGCGTCTCCAGCCCCTGCTCAGCGCGCAGAAAGCTTGCGAGGCGAACGCGCTCAAGCACCTCCCAGAGCTGCTCGTCGCTGGCCTTGGCCGAGGCGACGCGGAGGTTTTCGGCCACGCTGGCCTTAAAGATATGCGCGCTCGTGCCCACCAGCACCACCCGCTCCAGGAGGCTTTGCCGGTCTACGTCGCGCAGCTCATGCCCGGCGATGGTCACCGAGCCCGCATAGCCGCTCCTTGCCCCGTTGAGCAGGGCGCAGAGGGTGCTCTTGCCGCAACCGCTCTCGCCGACGAGCGCGACAAAGCTCCCCTGCGGCAGCGAGAAGGTCAGGTCGCGCAGTATCGGGCGGGCGGCGGTAGCGGGGGCTGGGGCGGGGGCGGCGGCAGACGCAACGGTAGCGGGGGCGGCGGGGGCAGCGGCATCCGGAGGCGAAGCGACATCCGGGGACACGGCGGCATCCGCGGGCGTGGCAGCGGGGGCGGCAGGAGCGGCCCCCACCGCCTGCTCATCGCGCTCGGGATAAGCGTAGGAGAGCCCGCGCAGCTCGATGTTAAACGCCGTGCCCTGAAGCGGTATCCCTTCTGTGCCCGGCGTCTTGCGGTCAAACAGGGCGAACATCCGGTTGCAGGCGGTAACCCCGTTCATGGCAACATGGAACAGCGACGCCAGCGAACGCAGGGGCGCAAAGAACTCGCTGGAGAGCAGGATGATTATCAGGCAGCCGCTGAGGCTGATGGCACCGGAGCGAAACTGGAACAACGCCACGCAGATGCCAGCGACCGCACTGCAACAGGCTATCAGGTCGATGGCGGTAACCGAGGCCAGCTGGGTCTTGAGCAGCCGCATGGTGACTACCCTGAAGCCCTCGGCGTTGCTGCGCATCTCCTCCTGCCGGCGCGCGTCGGCGCGGAAAATCTTTAGTGTGGTAAGCCCCTGGAGGCTTTCTAGAAACACGGTTCCCAGGTCGGTGTAACTGTTCCAGTAGTGGGAGAAGACCCGCCGCGCCCGCCGGGATATAAGCATCAGAGAAAGCAGTATCAGCGGCACACCGAGCAAGAGGGCCAGGGCCGAAAGCACAGAGAAGCTGGCCACGAAGGCGAACAACGTCAGCGGTGCCAGCAGGCTGTAGAGCAGCTGAGGCAGGTATCTGCCAAAATAGGCCTCGATCTGCTCCACACCTTCTCCCGCCATCTGCAAGACCTCGCTTATCCTGACCTTCTGGTCGGGTGCCAGGCCCAGATCGAGCATCTTGCGGTAGAGCCTGTCGCGCAGCGTCCCTTTGGCCTCAAGCGACGACAGGTAGCTGATATAAGTGCTTTGGCGGATGCAGATATAGCGGGCCACCAACAGCACCGCGATGCTTGCAAGGATGCCCAGCAGCACGGAGTCTGGCACCGCGCCGGCAAAAGCCTGCCGCAGCAGGTAGACTATCGCCGAGATGATGCCCATGTAGCCCAAAAGCGCCGCCCACTGCAAAGCCGCCGTGCAAAAGACGTAGCGCCTGGCGCCTTTGATCATCGCCAGCATCCGGCTATCGACCATCATCACTGCCAATTCCTGACCTCTTCCTCAGCCTGCGCCGTCATCGTTGTTGCCTCCCTTTTCTGCCTACCCGCCAAGAAGGCCCTGGCGGTTCGCTGGTGCGACTCATATCTGCAACACGAAGCGGCCGTGCTCGCTGTTCAGCACCCGCAGCTCAACGTCGTAGAGCCGCGTTATCAGCTCTGGCGACAGGATCTCGTGGGGGCAGCCCTGCGCGATTACGTGCCCGTCGCGCAGGCAGAGCAGGTGGTCGCTGTAGTGAAGCGCCTGGTTCATGTCGTGGAGCACCATCACGATGGTCGTGCCGAACTCCTCGTTGAGCCGCCGGATCAGCCGCAGTATCTCCACCTGGTAACGGATGTCCAGGTAGGTCGTTGGCTCGTCGAGCAGCAGGTAGCGGGTATTTTGCGCCAGTGCCATCGCGATCCAGACGCGCTGGCGCTGGCCGCCGGAGAGCTGCGAGAAGGGCTTGTCGCGGTACTTGCGCACGTCGGTTATCTGCATCGCCCACTCGACCAGCCGCTCGTCTTCGGGCCCGGGCCGGCGGATCATCGTCAGGAAGGGCGTGCGTCCGTAGCCGACGATCCGCTCCACGGTGATGTCGCCGTTTATCGTGTTGGCCTGGTTGACTATCGAGACCTGCTGCGCGTAATCGCGGGCGCGGATGTTGCGGATGTCGCGGCCATCGAGCAGGATCTGCCCGCTTTGGGGGCGGAGGTTTTTGGTCATCAGGTAGAAAAGCGTTGATTTGCCGCTGCCATTGGAGCCGAGGATCGAGGTGACGCCGCCTGTTGGCACGGTGAAGCTGATCTCGCTGAGCACACGGTTGCTGCCGTAGGAGAAGCTCAGGTCGCGGATCTCCATGCAGGCCGGCGCGGCGGCGGGCGCGGGCGCGGGCGGCGCGTCCATCTCCACAGGCATTGCTTTAGCCGCCTCAACTGGCATAGCTGCCCCTGTCGCGCCTGAGCAGGAAGATGAAGAAGGGGCCGCCGGCCACGGCCATCAAGACGCCGGAGGCAATCTCGTAGGGCGCGGCGATGGTGCGTCCGAGGGTGTCGGCCAAAAGCAGCGTAAAGGCACCGAGCGCGATGCAGAAGGGGATCAGCACGCGGTGGTCCGAGCCGACGAGCAGGCGCGCGATATGCGGCACGATCAGCCCGAGGAAGCCTATCACGCCAACGATGGCCGTGGCAATTGAGGCCAGCAACACGGCCACGAAGGACAGCAGCAGCCGGCTTTTGTTAACGCTCACGCCGAGGCTGCGCATGGTCTTGTCCTCCAGGGCCAGCAGGTTTGCGCGCCGCGTTAAAAAGCCGCAGGCAACCAGGCCGATGAGCACATACCAGAACAGGGTATTAACATCGCCCCAGGTCTTCATCGCGATATTGCCGTCTACAATGGCCGCCACGCCGGAGAGATTGCCGCCGCTGTAGGAGGTAAAGACGCTGGTCAGCCCCGTGAACATCGCGTTTATCGCTACGCCAACAAGAATAATCCGCAGCGGGGATAACCCGCCGTTCCAGGAAAGCCCGTAGACCAGCGCAAACGCGAGCAGGCCGCCAGCAAAGGCGAACAGTGGGGTGAAGAAGTAGAGCAGGGGAAAGGTCGCGGTCGCGATGACGGCAGCAAAGGCAGCGCCGCTGGAGACGCCGATCACGCCGGGGTCGGCTATCGGGTTTTTCATCACCGCCTGGAGCAGGACGCCGGAGATGGCCAACGCCGCGCCGGCCAGTGCCGCGATGATCACCCGCGGTATGCGCAGGTCAAAGACTGTGGAGACGAGCGGGTCGTAGGCGATGAAGAGCCCTCGGATGAGCTGTAGCGGGCCGACCTGCAGGCTGCCGACGTTTACCGCTATGAAGAAAAGCACTATCAGCGCGGCGAGCAGAGCCGCGAAGAGCAGCGTCGTGCGCAGGGCCGCGGTGCGTCGGCGGGCGGGGGCGGCGGGCGTCATCGCCCGTCTCCATAAAGCATCGGTTGCAGGGTCGCAAGCGCTTCGGGATAGTTGAAGGTGGCGCTCATGCCAAACTGCTGGTACGGCAGATCGTAGACCCGCCCCTGCTGCACGGCGCGAAAATGCTTCCAGATGTCGTTGGTCACGAACTCCTCGGCAAACATCTCCACCACCTTATCGGGCAGGGCGTGGGCCGCACGCAGGATGATGTCCGGGTCGCGGGCAGCCATGTCCTCGGTGTTAACGTTGATGAACTCCTCGCTTTCGCCGGCATAGACGTTGATGCCGCCGGCCAGCTTGACGAGGTTGCCAACATAGGAGTTCTCCGTGGCCACGATGTAGGAGCCGGGCAGGCCCATCAGCACCAGCACGCGCGGCTGCTCGCGGCCTGCCAGCGACTCTGCGAGCCCGGCGCGGAAGTCCTCGTACTCTTTCACCAGGGCCTGCGCCTGTTGGCGGCGGTCGAGCAGCTCGCCGAGGTCGCTGATCGAGCGGTACATGCCCTCCACGCTGCGCAGGTTGAGGAAGGCCGCGTTAAGGCCCGCCGCCTCGTATTTCGGCTTCAGGTCGGGCTGGAGGCTGATCGGCGAGAACACCCAGTCGGGCTTCAACGCGCTGAGCACCTCCATGTCCGGCGACATCGGCATTCCTATCTCGGGCAGGCCCGCATAGCGCGCGGGCGGCTCGCTGAGGTCGCTGTGGGGGATCCCCACCAGGTTGACGTCGAGCCGCTCCATGATCTGCACGGTTGCCATCGAGGTCGCCACCACGCGCAGGGACTCAGCGTCGCTGGCGGCGGATGGCCCGGCAGCGCTGGCCGGCGCGTCTGCGGGTAGCGTGACGCCCGCAGGCTGCGCGGCGTCCGCAGGTAGCGTGGCCTCGCTGGTGCCCTCGGCGTCCGTCGCCGCCACCCTCGCGCCGTCGCTGGAGGCAGCCGGTGGATGCTGGTCAACGCAGCCGCCGCTGAGCAGCACCGTCGCGAGCAGGATCGCTGCAAGCCACGGGCGGGAGCCGGGTCGCAGGCGGGAGCCGGGTCTCATTTTGTCGCCACCGCTCATTGCACGCGGCCCTTTCGCGCAACGCGCAGCCAGACGAATCCGACTACGGCTGCGATCACCACGAGCGCGACCACGCCGGCTACCAACAACAGCGTCTCAGATCCCAGGTTGAACACCGGCCCGCGCTGTTCGTCTTCTGCAGCCGCAGAGCCGTCGTTGCGGTAGACGACCAGGCCCGCGTCGGGATCCGGTGACGCCAGTTCGGTGCCCTGCGCAGCCGGGGCGGCGGCATCGGCTGCGGCGCGGGCAGCATCGTCAGCGGCAGCGCCAGCGGCGGTATCCGCAGCCGCGCCCGCGCCCGCAGCCGTGCCCTGCGCCGCCTGCTCGCGCTGCGCCGCCGCGATATCCTGGTTAACGCTGATGCTGGTCAGAAAATCGCCGGATCCGGGCTCGGGGTGATGAAAGTCCGAGTAGAAGACCACGACCCTGCCCATCGGGATGACGTAGAACTCGGCGCGGACTATCGCCTTCTCGTCGGAGACGGCAAAGCGCAGATCGGCGATCCCCTCCTTCATGTCCTCGCGCATCACCGTGACCGGCGTGGGCAGCCACTCGCTTTGAGCGTCCTTCTGATAGGCGATCTGCACGTCCTCGATGTTGTCCATCAGGCTGTAGCGCACCGTGATGAAGTGCTGCCCGCGCTCGTCGACCTCAAGCAGCGCCTGGTCGGCCAGGACGCTTTCGGTCATCCCCTGCCCGATGCCCGGGTTTTGCCCCGAGTCCTCTATGACGCCCGTCACGGGATGGCGGTAATGCGGCGTCGCGGTAAGCGTGTATATCCCGTGCGTCTCGCCCCAGGCGGGCAGAGCCTGCAGCGGCGAGGTGAGAAAACTGCCATTGCCCGTAGCGGGAAGCACGGCCGCGCTGCCAAGCAGACAGCAACAAAGGGCCGCCAGGAGCAGCACGCGGGCTGCCATGCCTGCACGGGTTGACGGCACCCACCCGACAGCTCCTGGGCGGACGGGCAGCGCGCGTGCTGCTCCTTCTCCACAACTTGTGCTCCTTGCCGCACCACAAGACCCAGCTGCCTTGCCCGTACCTGTCTTAGTCATAAGAGCGCCTTCCTTTGTCAACCCTAAAAGAACATCACAAACAGCGCGTCGCTTTCGGGCATGTAGCCCAGCCCGCCCGAACAGGCCATCTGCATCAGGGCCTTGCCCTGGTAAAGCGCCCCGTCGCCGATGGTTTGGAACTCAAGGACGCTGACCGGGATACTGAAGTTGAAGTTTTGCTGCCGCGCGTCTTCTACCCTGCCGTTTTGCCTATACCTCAGGCTGCGCAGCACGCCAACCGCGCGCTTGGAGCCTTCCTCAATCGGGCGCTCGATGGCCCTGGCGTGCAGCGTGATGGTTCCTTCGTCGCCCTTCACGTCGAGGTCGGCAGGCTGTTCAAAACCGTCGTTTGCCATTGAGGGTGCCGCCGTAAAGACGCCGTTGCCGCTGCGGTAGAAGAAGAAATTAACCTGGTAGTTGCCGTTGTCTAGCGCCGCGCAGAATTCGCTCCCAGAGAAGTCACGCTTCTCGCGCAGCCGCTGTTTGATGGCATGCAGCGCCATTGCGCGGGCGGCGATGACCGAGATCGTCGTTGGTGCGCCTATCGCCATCGCCATCGCCTCGTCGTCTGCCTTCTCCTCCGGCAGGCCCTCCAGCAGCATCCATTCCCGCGCTGTATCGCGCTGCGCCCGGTAACCCTTTGCCAGCATCTGGCCATAGGCGCTGAGCATGATATGTCGCGTGTCCTCGCGCCTGACCAGGTCGTTTTTCTCCAACCAGTTAACCGCGCGGCTGATGCTGGTCTTGGAGAGGCCAAAGTCGTGCGCGAGCCGCGTGACCGTGCTGCCGCTCTCACCTTGCTCGTACAGCGAGATCAGGAGCCGGGCACGCGATTCCAAGGTTTCAGTGGTCACCCTCGACCTTTCTTTCCTCAAGTTATAGGTTGATAACTTATCGCCTCTGATTATGCGCCACTCCTACCCTGACAGTCAATACTTATTTTGTAAGCAGGGCGTAACAGAATGACCCTTTTTGCGGCATTTCACCCCAGTTTACCTGCGATTATAAGTTGTTACGCCCCCGTTACAAAAAATCGCTGAGAAGCCGGATTTTCTTGTGGAGAAACCATTCGCGCAGCCCTTCAGGGTCGCTGGGTGGCGGCAGTTGGAGCGGATTTTCTTGTGGAGATGCCGATTGACAACACAGAGGGACAGTTCTTTTGTGTTGCAGAAATCGGACAGCCCGTCCTCATCCACAGCGCCACCCTCTCTGCGACGTTCGCGTTATCTGTCCCCGTAGTGTCCTTTGCATTGGAGTATCTCCAACATATCATCGTTAATGCGATAAACGAGCCTGTCCTTTTCATTTATTCGCCTTGACCAGCAACCGGCAAGGTCATTTTTCAACGGCTCTGGTTTACCCAGCCCACTGCCAGGGGTCGCAGCAGCGTCTTTTATCAGGCTGTTGATTTTCCTGAGAGTCTTTTTGTCCTGGTTTTGCCAGTCGAGATAATCATTCCATGCCTCGGTATCAAACTTGACAGCGAAGCTCATTTGGCTAAGGCCTCCAGCTCACTGAAGCGTTTGGTTACGCCATCGCCAGCGTCAAGGCGCTCCTTTGCCCTCCTGATCGCCAATAGATTATTGTCGGAGAAGAATGAATCAGCGCTCACGGGAAAGGGTATGCCATTCTCGCGGACAACGGTCTTTGCGAATATGGTAAAGGCTGTTGACGCGTTTAGTCCCATATCGTGGCATACCTCTACGAAGCGCTCCTTGAGTTCATCATCCATTCTGAAGTTAACTGCGGTCTGACCCATCGCTTGCTCCTTTCTCAGTTACCACATTATAAAGCATTTGCTTTGCAATGTAAAGGCATTAGAAAAAGAGAGTGAAGCTTCAGAGGTTGTCTGTTACCGTTCAGGCTGTGACCTGGATTCAGGGCAACACAGGGACGGCTCGGGGGCACAAACAGGGCCGGAAGACCCTAGCGGGACGCCAAAGGGCCGGCCTTCCCGCAGGAAGGCCGGCTCTCTTGCCTTGGGCTCTCGCCCGAATGCGGCTCGTGCGCCGCCGCCCTACGCCGCCGGCCCCGGCGCCCCGCCGCCAGGGCCGGCGGCTGCAACGTCGCGCCCCAGGCGGCGACGGACGATAAGTACCGTGCCCAGGCCCAGTACCAGCGCTATCGGAACAAGCCAGAGCAACAGCGCGAAATCCGTCCCTGGTTCAGTAGACGCAAGCGGCACAGCGGCCTCATCAAGCGCGGTAAGGCCGCCGCCCTGCTGGCCTGTGGCAGCAGCGGCGCTGGCGCTGGCGTCGCGCTCGACTACCGCATAGAGGCTGAAGTGGTTGGTGAGGAACACGACCTTGCCGTCCTGCAGCTCATGGACGATGAGGGTCTTGGTGCCGTCGTCATTGATGCGATAGACCGCCACCTTACTGGCGTCCATGCCTTCAGGCAAAGGAAGCGAGACCTTCACCGAGCCGCCCGCCCGCCGGCCTTGACAAGGGGCGATTTTGTTGCGCACCCGTAACAAAACTGCCCTCTTTGGCGCATATCACCCATGCCTAGC
>JAISMZ010000179.1 GCA_031276475.1 Coriobacteriales bacterium | reverse complement strand
GGCAATGAATGCTTGCTTCCGGGAACACAAAAGAACCGTCCCTCTGTGTCCTGTTGTGCCCAGACACAAAAGTACCGTCCCCATTATGCCCGGCTTCAGGCACCCTACAGCACCCGCCTGAGGAACTGCCCGGTGTAGCTCTTCTTGACCTTGGCCACCTGCTCGGGGGTGCCGCGGGCGATGACTTTGCCGCCGCGGTCGCCGCCTTCGGGACCGAGGTCTATCAGGTAGTCGGCGGATTTGATGACATCGAGGTTGTGCTCTATCACCAGCACCGTGTTGCCGCGCTCGACGAGGCGCTGAAGCACCTCCAAAAGCTGGCGGACGTCGTCAAAGTGCAGGCCGGTGGTTGGCTCGTCAAGGATGTAGAAGGTTGAGCCGGTCTGCTTGCGCTGCAACTCGCTGGACAGCTTGACCCGCTGGGCCTCGCCGCCGGAGAGTGTGGTTGCCGGTTGCCCAAGCTTGATGTAGCCCAGGCCAACGTCATAAAGCGTCTGTAGCTTGCGGGCCAGCGATGGTATATTCTCAAAAAAGGATAAAGCCTCGGCAACGCTCATCCCCAGGACGTCGCTGACGTTCTTGCCCCGGTAGGTGACCTGCAAGGTCTCGCGGTTGTAGCGGCTGCCGTGGCAGACCTCGCAGGGCACATAGATGTCGGGCAAAAAGTGCATCTCTATCTTTATCTGGCCGTCGCCCTTGCAGGCCTCGCAGCGGCCGCCGGCAACGTTAACGGAGAAGCGGCCGGGACTGTAGCCGCGGGCCCGCGACTCCGGCAGCGAGGAGAATATCTGGCGGATGTCGTCCCAAAGCCCCACGTAGGTGGCGGGGTTGGAGCGCGGCGTGCGGCCGATTGGCGACTGGTCGATGTCAATCACCTTGTCCAGGTGCTCGATACCGGTCAGCTTGCGATGGTAGCCAACGCGCTTATGCGAGCGGTGGATGCGGTTGGTCAGCGCCGGGGCCAGGGTGTCGGTGATCAGCGAGGACTTGCCCGAGCCGCTGACGCCGGTGACCACCGTCAGCGTGCCCAGCGGTATCTCGATGTCCACGTCTTTGAGGTTGTTCTCCGCAGCCCCGGTCAGCTTCAGGGAGCCGGCCGCAGGCGCACGCCGCGTCGCGGGCACGGGGATGGCGCGCCGGCCACTGAGGTAGTCGGCGGTCAGCGAGTCTTTGGCCACAAGTATCTCAGCCGGCGACCCCTGAGCAACGATGTAGCCGCCGCGCTCCCCTGCCCCCGGGCCGATATCCAGCACATGGTCGGCCGCGCGGATGGTTTCCTCGTCATGCTCCACAACTATTACGGTGTTACCCAGGTCGCGCAGGCGCTCGAGGGTGGCTATCAGCCGCTCATTGTCGCGCTGGTGCAAGCCGATGGATGGCTCGTCGAGGATATAGAGCACGCCCATCAGCCCGGCGCCGATCTGCGTGGCCAGGCGGATTCGCTGGGCCTCGCCGCCAGAGAGCGTGGCGGTCGCCCGCTCCAGTGTTAAGTAGTCCAGCCCAACGTCCACCAAAAAGCGCAGGCGCTCGCGGATCTCCTTGACCACCCGGCCGCCGATGGTCGTCTCGCGCTCGTTTAAGACGAGGCCCTCAAAGAACTCCAGACATTGCAATGCCGAGAATTGCGTGGTCTGATAGATGTTGCGGCCGCCCACGGTAACGGCCAGTATCTCGGGCTTCAGGCGCGCGCCGCCGCAGGTCTTGCAGGGCGTGATGGCCAGGTACTCCTCCAATTTGCGCTTGGTTATCTCGCTGGTGGTCTCGCGGTAGCGCTGCATCGTCACCGCCAGCAGGCCCTCCCAGCGGATTGACCAATGCGTGTCGCGGCCGTCGCGGGTATGGTAGTTTATGCGGATTTTGGTCGCCCCCAGGCCGTCCATGAAGGCCCTGCGCACCGGCGCGCCGTATTCCTCCCAGGGCGTGTTGATGCTCACGCCGAGGTGATCGGCAACAGCCCCGAGTATCTGCGGGTAATAGTTGGAGTTCATGTTGACGGTCGCGATGGCGCCCTCGGCGATGGACTTGGTGGGGTCGGGGACGATCAGCGAGGGGTCCACCTCATTGGTAAAGCCCAGGCCCAGGCAGTCGGGGCAGGCGCCGTAGGGGGCGTTAAAGGAGAAGTCGCGCGGCTCCAGCTCGTCAATCGAGTGACCGTGAACGGGGCAGGCCAGAGCCAAGGAGAAAGAAAGTTCCTCAGCGTGGAGAACGGCGGAGGCGTCGGGGTCGGTTGCCGGCGTGGCGGCGGGGGCGGGGGTGGTGGCCGCGGCGTTGTCGGCGGCCGGGGCGTTGCCGGCGGCCGGGGCGCCGCCAGTAGCCGCACCCGCCGCCGCGCCCGCAGCATCACCGCCAGCAGCATCCGCGCCACCGCCCGCAGCCGCGCCGCCCGCCGACTGCTCCAGCAACTGCACCACAACGTTGCCCTCGGCCAGCCGGGTTGCCGTCTCCACCGCCTCGGCCAGACGCGAGGCCTGCTCGGGGCGTACCACCAGACGATCCACCACAACGTCGATGTTGTGCTTGAATTTCTTATCCAGAACAATCTCGTCGGCCAGGCTGAGAACCTCGCCGTTAACCCGCACGCGGGCAAAGCCCTCCACTCGCAGCTCGGCCAGCAGATTGGTGAACTCCCCCTTGCGCCCGCGCACCACCGGCGCCATCACCAGCGCCCGGCGTCCCGCGGCCGCCGCGATAATCCGGTCGACCACCTGGTCGGTGGTCTGGCGGCTGATTTCGCGACCGCACTCCGGGCAATGGGGGATGCCGATGCGGGCGAACAGCAGCCGCAGGTAGTCGTAGATCTCGGTGACCGTGCCAACCGTTGAACGCGGGTTTTTTGAGGTGGTCTTCTGGTCGATGGAAACCGCCGGCGAGAGCCCCTCAATGGAGTCGAGGTCGGGCTTGTCCATCTGCCCGAGGAACTGCCGCGCATAGGCCGAAAGCGACTCCACATAGCGCCGCTGCCCCTCGGCGTAGATAGTGTCAAAGGCCAGCGAGCTTTTGCCCGACCCAGAAAGCCCGGTTATCACCACCAGCTGGTCGCGGGGGATGCGGACATTGAGATTCTTCAGATTGTGCTCGCGCGCTCCGCGGATGATGATGCTGTCCTGCACGGGTACTCCGGTTTCTCGTCGCGGTTCTCGTCAGTGAATTTGCCTGATTGTCTATCATACCGCAAAACGGGCAGCGTGTGCGGCGGGGGTGCGGGGCACGGGCAAAAGATGGGCTGACAGGGAGATAATGGGAACAGTTACCAAGCCTCATTTGTAAAAAATGAAGAACGGTCGCGACAATATGGTCACAATTGCCTCGGTCGACGCACGCCTGGCCGCACCTGGCCACGCCGGCCGACCGCGTAAAGCCGAGCTTGCCGGCTAACAAAAAGCTGGATTCACTCCTGAGCACGGTTTGCTGGTGAGGACATAGAACGGGGACGCGTCGCCCACCACTTCGCAGCCCAGGGCGGCGGCGATGTCGGTGGCGGTCTTGTCGTCCAAGGTCAGCCCGTCGTCGTTAAACATCGAGTTGGGGAGGATGACGCGGCATCCCTTTGTTGCCATCTGCTCGCTTAAGTCATCCTGCTCGCGCAGCTGCTCAATGACGTCTGCGGCGGTGAGCAGCCCCGCGACGTTGACGTTGCCGCCGAAGAAGCGGTTTTGGATGACGACGAGAGCCGCGAGGGCGGGCGGGGCGGCCTCCTCCACAAGTTTTTGCAGAACGGGAGCAAAGGCCTCGCCGGTGACCAGTACGCAAGGGACGCCGGGGGCAGAGTGGAAAGCGCCGGGGGCGTTCAGGCTGGGGTGGCGGGCGTCAGCAGCTGCCAGAGCGGTGTGGGGAGCGTCAGCAGCACCCAGCGTGGGATGGAGAAAGGCGGGGTCGTCCAGCGCGCGGCGGACGAGGCCGATGCCGTCCTCGAGCAGCGGGAAGTCGCCGTAATACGACGCTGGCGGGATCTGCGGCAGCGGGTTGTCGGCAAAGGCGCGCAGGTAGAACTCGTCGGCCAGTTGGACGCGCGGGGCCTGCGTCGCCAGCCGCTCGCAAAGCTCGCGGCACTGCTGCGGCGTAAAGTCGCGTTGCAGCGCGGCGTAGCGCGTGTAGCCGTAAGGGACGATGCCAACGGCCGTGATGCGCGGGCGCTGAGCCGTCCAGCTGAGGGTCTCGTCCAGCGCGGCGCCGTCGTTGATGCCGGGCACCAGCACCACCTGGGCCTGCACCTTGATGCCGGCTGCCAAAAGGGTCTCCAGCACCTCCAGGCCGCGGGCGTGGTTCTTGCCCATCAGCCGCTCGCGCAGCTTGGGGTTTACGGCGTGCAGCGAGACGTGCAGCGGCGAGAGCCGGTAGCCGATGATCCGCTCGAGGTCTGCGTCGGAGACGTTGGTCAGCGTTACGAAGTTGCCCTGCAAAAACGAGAGGCGATAGTCGTCGTCGCGCAGGTACAGCGAGGGGCGCATCCCGGACGGGAGCATCTTCATGAAGCAGAAACAGCAGTCGTTCACGCAGCGGCGCACGCCGTCAAAGACCGGCTCGGCAAACTCGATGCCCCAGGGCTGTCCGGCCTCGCGGCGCAGGCAGACGTGGCCAAGCTCGGCCACCTCAAGCTCAACGACTTCCTCCGAGCCCAGCCACTGCCAGTCGATGCAGTCGCGCAGAGGCTGGCCGTCCACGCTGCGGATGGTCATCTTTGCCTGCAGCCCTACCGCCGCTGCCGGGGAGCCGCTGGCCACTGATGCTATCATGATAGGGAGACGGCGCTCAAATCATTGCCCGCCAGGGAAGCGCCGATTTGTTCCAGTCTTTTTACCACCGCCGCAATCTGGGCTTCGGGGGTGGAGGCGCCGGCGGTGATGCCGACCTTCTCCACACCTGCCAGCCAATGCGACTCGATCTCCGCCGGCGACTCGATGTGATAGGTCGCGGGGCAAACGGCGGAGCAGATCTCGGATAAGCGCGTCGTGTTGCCGGAGTTGCGGCCGCCCACGACGAGCATCAGATTGACGTTTGCGGCCAACTCGGCGGCGGCCTGCTGGCGCTGACGGGTGGCCGAGCAGATGGTGTTGCGCACCTGCGGCTCGATGCCGCGCTGGCGCAGGGCCGCGACGATCGCCTCCAGAGCCGCGGGCGACTGCGTGGTCTGCACCACCAGGCCAACGGGCGGCGACGCGGCAGCGGCACAAAGGGGAGGAGCACAAAGGGGACGTACCCTTTTGTGTTCCGATGAGAGAGCATCGTCTGCCGGGCGGACGTCGGGAACACAAAAGGGTACGTCCCCTTTGTGCTCCTCCCCTTTGTGCCGCGACTCGGGCGACATCGCGACACCGGTGTTGCCGCTGTCGGGAACACAAAAGAGAACGTCCCCTTTGTGCTCTAAATCGGCCGGCTCCTGCACCACCAGCGTGCCGTCGCCGGCCCAGGCGCGAATCGCCTCCACCTCGGGATGGCCCTGCTCGCCCACCACCACCACGGTGTAGCCCTGCTCGCTCAGCTCGCGCGCCGCCTGTTGGGCGGCCGAGACGTGCGGGCAGGTGGCGTCGATGACCTCCAGTCCCTGCTCGCGGGCCGCGTCGATGACCTCGGGGGCCACGCCATGCGAGCGGATCACCAGGGCACCACCGTCTGCGTCGGCTACGCCTTCCACGGCACGAATACCCCGCGCTTCCAGGGCGGCTACCACCTGAGGGTTATGGATCAACTGGCCGAGCGTGCTTACCGGACCGCTGTTGGCGGCGGCCTCCTCAACCAGGGAAAGCGCCCGCTCCACCCCGTAACAGGCACCGGCGTAGCGCGAAAGGATGATCTGCATCAGCTACTCCACCGCGCCGAGAGGGACAGTGGGGGGGGGGGGGCTGGGGGCGGTGTGTGTGTGTGGGGGGGGGGGGGGTGGAGGGGGGGGGAGATGGTCGGTTGGGGGCGGGCCCCCGGGGCCGGCCCCCTCCG
>JAISMZ010000124.1 GCA_031276475.1 Coriobacteriales bacterium | reverse complement strand
CGGATATCAAGATGCTCAGCAACTTCTCCTCGATGAACCCGCGTGAGTACTTTGAGACCCTGGCCCGCGGCGAGCTACCCACAGAGATTAACACCTTTGTCGTGGTTCCCTCCAACTTTGATCCCAGCATCGCCCCCGAAGGCAAACAATTGGTGGTGATGACGACGGCCGTCGCGGCCGATCTCAACCCGGCCTATGCCCCTGCAATACTTGAGGCGATGATCGATTCGGCGGAGCCTTACTTTCCGGGCCTGCGCGAACACGCGATCTTTACCGACACGGTGCTTCCCGCCGACGCGGACGAACTGTTTGGAGAAGACGGCGCCGGGATAGGCATCGCGCAGCAGGTCGGGCAGGCCGGTACCCGCAGACCTGAGATTAAAACCCCACTTGAAGGCCTCTATATAGTTGGCGGCGAAGCGGGCGGCGCGGGCGTTGGCATGGAGCTTTGTGCCAACAGCGCCATCGAGCTGTACGAGAAGTACTTTAAGAACAACTGACCAAAAAAGACTTTGAGGAAAGGAACAAGACATGGTCAAACACAGCGACATACCGAGTTTTGGACTGCTCAGGGGAGTTAAGGTCGTCGTATCTGCGGTATCAACAGCGGGTCCCTTTGCAGGCCAGCTCTTCGCGGAAAACGGTGCCGACGTCATCTGGCTCGAGTCCCCCAAAGGCATTGACCCCTACCGCTGGACGAACGACGGTTGGGGCGTAGAAAACGAGCACCGCAACATGCGTAATCTGATGATCGATGTGGTTCAGCCCGAGGGCCGTGAGCTGTTCCTCAAACTGATCGCGAACACCGACATCTTTTTAGAGGCCTCGCGTGGCGGACAATGGCAGAAATGGGGCCTGCCCGATGAGGTGCTCTGGCAGCAAAACCCCCGGCTGGTCATCGGCCATATGTCCGGCTATGGCCTTACGGGAGACCCAAGCTATGTCAATCGTCCCGGCTACGACCATACGATCAGCGCCTTCAGCGGCCTGATGTACCTCAACGGCTATGAGGACGGTCCGCCGCTGTACACCCAGAAGTTTGTCACCGATTACTATGCCGGACTGTTTGCCTATGGCTCATCGCTGGCCGCCTACATCAACGCGCTTCGCACCGGCGAGGGCGAGAGCTTTGACCTGGCCCAATTTGAGGCTTCACTGCGCTGCCAGGGCGGCCAGTTCTGCCTCTGGTTTGACAAGCAATACCAGGTACCCCGCGGCTTTGGCGCGCCACGCGACATCATCTCGGCGGGCACCGGCTATTTTGAGTGCAAGGGCGGCGGCGTCTACCTCTTTCCCAATGGCGTCGGGCCAATAAAAAAGACCCTTGAGTTCTTTGGCCTTGAGTACGGCTCGGAGCTGTTCCCCAAAGGCATTCCGTCGGTCGCCCTGAACAGCCCTGGCGCGGAGCTCTTCACACAGACGGTAGAGAAGTACTGCTCAGAACACACCGCTCAGGAGGTTGAAGACGCCTTTGCCGTTCTGGGAGTCCCCTGCGCAAACATACTGTCGTACGAGATGATGGAAAACCACCCCCATTACCTTGCGCGAAATACCTGGGTAGAATGGGAGACGGTCAAAGGTAAGACGGTCAAAGGCTCCACTGCCGTACCCCGCTTTAAAAACAATCCCCAGCAGATATGGCGTGGCTGTCCTTCTCAAGGTATGGATAATGACGACATTCTCGCCGAGATTGGAATCAGCGACGAGGCGGAGATCGCCGAGCTGTATGAGAAAGGCATTCTTCGCAAGACGGACTACGTCGGCGGCTTATAGACAGCGCATACCGTGGCTACCATTGCCAACATCCTAAACGACGCCGCTGCCCGCTACCCCAACAAGATAGCCGTGCGCTATCTGGAGCGGCAGTTCAGCTATGCCGAGATCAGGGAGCGGGCCTGTCGCCTCAGTTCTGTATTGCGAAGCCTGGGAGTACAAAGGGGTGAGCACATCGCCCTGATAAGCCCAAACTCCCCTGTCAGCCTGGAGCTTTTCTTTGCCTCCGCAGAACTCGGTATTGTATTGGAGCAATACAATATCCGTCTGTCTGCGACGGTAATCGGTGAGCTTCTAAAGGCGTCAGGGGCCCGGGTGGCTTTTGTCTCCAGCAAGTTGTTTGCCGAGGCATCCGAGCTGATTGAGGTAGCTGGTCGCCTGCTCAAAGTGGTTTTCGTCGATGGCAGCGGCCACGGTGATGCCAACAGCTACGAAAGCCTGCTCGCCTCGGCAAGACCACTGCCCCCCGAGCGAGCCGCAAGCGACAACGCTGCCGCTCCTGCTGCTGGCGGCAGTGGCACTGTCGCCAATGCCGCTGCCGCCGCCACTTCCTCCCTCACCGATAGAAACGATGCCGCCATGCTGCTTTATACCAGCGGCACAACGGGTGTCCCCTCGGGAGTGTTGATCAGTCATGACGCTCTTTTGCACCAGACAGCACTTGGTGCGCAGATATCTGGCCTGAGTGACAAAAGCGTTGTCCTTTGCGTCCTGCCCTTGTTTCATGTTACCTTGCAATCTGCCCTCGAAGCCATCCTCGTCGGTGCTGAGCTGGTTATCCTCGATGCCTGTACAGGGCCTGACATGGCATCGGCTATTCAAAAGTTTGCGGTCACTCACATCGCCCTGGTTCCCTTTCTGCTCAAAGCCCTGACTTCCCATGTTGAGGATCAAGCCGTAAGGCTCGACAGCCTGCGGCTTGTCCTTTACGGGGCCGAGCCGATAGGCAGAGAACTTCTCAGGCGCGCACAGCGGGTTTTGCGCTGCGCCTTCATGCAGGGCTACGGCATGACTGAGACAACCGCGGCGATAACCTTGCTGCTCCCTGAGCATCATGCAGATCCTCAGCACCTTTCCAGCGTGGGTAAGGCACTGCCGGGGGTCATGATTAAGGTGCTGGACGCGAGCGGCACTGAATGCCCGACGATGGTCGCAGGAGAAGTGATCGTTAAAACCAGAGCCCTGATGCTGGGCTACTACAATGACCCAGAGAAAACCGAACGAGTCGTAAAAGATGGTTGGTACCACACCGGTGACATCGGCTACCTCGATGAACAGGGCTTCTTGTATCTGGTCGGCCGCAAAGACGACATGATAATCTCGGGCGGTGAGAACATCTATCCCCAGGAGGTCTGCAA
>JAISMZ010000077.1 GCA_031276475.1 Coriobacteriales bacterium | reverse complement strand
CTCGTAGGTCGGGGTGATTCGCCGCATCTGGAGTTTTTCTTGCAGCCGCGACTTGGGATTGCCCGACTCGCGCCCCGACCGCTCACCGATCTGCGGGGCCAGCGTGCGCTCAACAAAGTCCCAGGCAGCCTGGGAGCCGCCGTCCAAAGCCAGGGCCGCAACCAGCGCCTCGTAGACGTTCTCCAGGGCCGAGCCGAGCCCGCGCCTGCCGGTGCCGCGCTCGGAGGAGCCAAAATGGATGTGTTCAGCCAGCCCCAGCTGCTCAGCCAGGTTTGAAAGGTTCTGTCCGGAGACCAGCGCTATCTTGGCGCGAGTCATGCCGCCTTCGTCCATCGTTGGAAAGCGCTGGAAGAGCATCATCGAGACGATCGCCCCGAGGATGGCGTCGCCGAGAAACTCCAGCCGCTCGTAGGAGCGCTCGACCTGGCAGCTCTCGATGGCCGAAGGGTGGGTCAGCGCCCGCGTCAGCAGGTCGGGATCGGCAAAATGGTGGCCGATGATGGCCTCAACCGGGTTGTCGCTGAGGATCTCGGTCATGCGCCGCCTCCGTCTTTTGTGGACACGGCTTTGGTCGCCGGACATAATGGGGACGATTCTTTTGTGTCCTTAAAGGACACAAAAGAATCGTCCCCATTATGTCCGGCAGCGGCTGCGGTAGAGCCGGGAGTTGTGGCGACCGTCAGACTGGCGGCGATCTTCTCCGCAACTTTGGCCCGCACGAGGGCGGCGGTCGCCTCGATGCCGTTGGCGATGCCGGCAACACCAGAAGAGCCATGGCCGATGACCACCGCACCCTTGCAGCCCAACAGCGGGGCACCGCCGACCTTCTCCGGATTAAAATCATCTTTTAACGCACGCAGATCGCCCTGGATCAGAGCAGCCGCCAGTCGGGTCTTAAGCGACGCGCCAAAAACCGTCTTTATCTGCCTGAACAAAACGCTGGCGGTACCCTCAACGGTCTTCAGGACAACGTTGCCGGTAAAACCATCGGTGACGATGACGTCATAGTCGCCCGAAAACAGCCGCGTGCCCTCTACGTTGCCAGCAAAACCGGGAAGAGAGCTGTGGAGAAGGGCGTGGGCCTCCACAGCCAAAGCCGACCCCTTGCTCGCCTCCGAGCCGATGTTCAGCAGACCGACGCGCGGCTTGGCCACGCCGAGCAGATCGCGCGCGTAAATCGCGCCCATCTGGGCGAACTGCAGGAGCATCTCTGGGCGGACGTCGGCATTGGCACCGCAATCGAGGAGTACGGCCGGGCCTGTGGGAGCGGGCAGGATGGTGGTTACCGCAGGCCGGCTGACACCTTTGGCGCGCCCGATGATCAACGTGGCGGCCACCATGCAGGCGCCGGTAGAGCCGGCGGAGAAAAAGCCTGCGGCCTCGCCCTGTCTGACCAGTCGGCAACCAACGACTATCGAGGAGTCCTTCTTGGCCTTAACCGCCTCGGCGGGATGCTCGTCCATCCCGATGGACTCGGTGGTGGCAACGGCGCGCAGGCGCTGCGGGTACTCCGTAGCCAGAGGCTCAACAACCTCGGCCGGGCCGACGAGGATCATCGAGGTATCATCGCTTTGCGCAAGGACACGCTGAACGCCGGCCAGCACGACGGCAGGCGCAGCATCGCCGCCGAGCACGTCGACGGCGATGACGGTTTTGTGCGTATCGCTCTTCGTGTCCACCGGCACAGCTACTCGGTGACCAAAACCTCACGACCCTTGTAATAGCCGCAGTTACCGCAGACATAATGGGGCAATTTGGTGGCGCCACATTGCGGACAGAGTGACCGGGCGGCCACGGGCGTCACATCGTTTGCGCTGCGGCGGGAGTGGGTGCGCGCGCGGCCGGTCTTTCGCTTGGGTACTGCCATCTTAAAACGCTCCTTCTATCGGTGCTTTATGCATAAAGACCTATTGTAGCATGGGAGGCCAGCTTTGTCACGGAGCGTTACACGAGCCTGACCGCCCGGCCGTCTCGTTGTTTCCGTTCAGACGGGGGTAGAAAGTGGGACGGAAACGTCTCGCTTGCGATCACTGAGCCAAAAGATAGCGATCCAGCTTCTGGCAGATCAGATTGAAGTCCACCGGCTTGCCCACGTGATCGTTCATGCCGCTTTCCAGGCATCTCTCGATATCCTCCTGAAAGACATTGGCGGTCAGGGCGATTATTGGCAGACTGTCGGCGCCGGGGCGGCCACTGGTGCGAATCTGCCGGGTTGCCTCCAGACCATCCAGCTCCGGCATCTGCATATCCATCAGAATCAGGTCGTAGCGTGTGGGGTCGCGCAGGAAGGCCTCCACAGCCTGAACGCCGTCACTGGCCCAGTCAAACTTCAGGCCGGTCGGCTCCAGCAAGGCGATGATCACCTCGCGGTTGATCTCGTTGTCCTTGGCCAGAAGCACCGTGTAGGCGCTGTAGTCGGGAAGCGCGGCGGCGCTGGCTGAGTCGTCGCAAGCATCTGGCACCAGACCCAAACGGGCGGTAAAACTAAAGGTCGAGCCCTGACCGACAACGGAGTGAACCGTGATGCTGCCGCCCATTAACTCGACTATCCGCCGCGCCAAAGCCAGCCCCAATCCGGTGCCGCCATAGCGGCGGGTGGTTGAGGAATCGAGCTGTGCAAAGGGCTGAAAGAGCAGTTCGCGCTGCTCATCGGCGATGCCGATGCCCGTGTCGGCAACCGTGAACTCCAGCAGCAGTGTCGCAGCGGCTTCAGGGGCGTCAGCTTGGGCGGGGGTGACAAGGGAGCGCGCGGCAACGCCCTCCTCACGACCTGCCCGATCTACCGCAATGCTCACTCGGCCACCTTCCGGTGTGAACTTCACGGCATTGGAGACAAGATGAGCGAGTACCTGCCCGAGTCTTGTCGCGTCGCCGTACAGACGCTCGGGCACCTGGGGGCTTATCCAGAGCGTAAGCTGCTGTCGCTTCTCGGAGGCGGCCGTGGCGATATCTGTCCTTACCTGCTCAAGGCACTCACGCAGGCAAAAGTCCTCCTCTGTCAGCGTCAGACGGCCGGACTCGATCTGCGACATATCCAAGACGTCAGAGACTACGCTGAGCAGGCGCCGCGAGGCCTCGACAATGCGCTGCAGGCTGTGCTGCTTTCGCTGCGGGTCATCGCTGGTCAAGCCAACGGTGCTCATGCCGATAATGGCGTTTAGTGGAGTACGCATCTCGTGGCTGATAGTGGAGAGAAACTCGCTTTTTGCCCGGCTGGCGCTCTCGGCGGCGTTGCGGGCCTGCACCAACTCAGTAATGTCGCTGGAAACCGCGATAACGCCCTTGCAGTCACCAGCAGAATCCCTTACCGAGCGCATGGCAATGTGGTAGACAAAGTCGCTGCCGTCCAGCCGCGTGGCCTCGGCAATAAAATCGCGCGCTTCGCCGCTCGACAGGGTCTGGCGCAGTTCATCGCTCAGATCGCAGATGAAATGCTCGGGAAAAACAGTGTTGCAGCACTGGGGAAAATGCAGACCAACCAGCTGCTGCAGGTCATCATAGCCCAGGCGCCGAACGGCAAAATCGCTGGCGAGAATCAGGTTCAGTTCCCGATCCAGCATGAAAATGCTCACTGGAGTGCTTCTCAGCAGCAATCGATTATAAAAATCGGTCCTCTCCTGAGCTGCGGCAGAGACTTTGCGCATCCGCTCGGCCTGCTCGTTTTTTAGCACCAGGGCGTTGTAATCGCGTTCCAGCTTGAGCAGCTGGCGTTGCAGGCGCCTGAGCTCCTTGCTCTGCTCGGCGCCGGCGATGGCAGGGACGGGGGCAGCATCATCTGTTGTGGAGGAGGAAGTTGCAGTCATTGTTGGTAACGGTTTCTAAAAAGCACAGAGCGTTATCGAGCAGTTGTGAAAACGGTTGGTGGCCACACCATGAGCGTAATGGGTCGGACATATCTCACCGAGCGCGTAGGCGCCGGTGAGCACCAGATCGTCGGGCAGCAGTGCCTTTATCTCATCGCCCTCAGCATCGGCCTCGGTACCCAAGATGATCGCCCGACCGCAGCAGGAGACGCAAAACACCGTGGAGTAGCGGTAGTCGGCAGCGGCGCTCGGGGCGGCGGGGGCGGCAGCGGCGGCCGTGGCGGCGGGGGCGGCCGTGGCGCTCGGGGCGGCGGGGGCGGCATCGGTGGTCGTGGCGCTCGGGGCGGCGGCGGCGCCCCCGCCGTCGGTCTGCGCCTCAATCTGCTCAAGAATTCCCTGCATCGACTCGCGGGCCGAGACCTTCAGATCCTCGCGGCTGACCAGGCAGATGTTGGCCAGGGTACCCTCAGGCACATCCCCAACAAAGGTCCCGGAGCCAAGATCGCAATCCAGCGTCAGGATATGCCGCATCAGCGGCACCTCGTTCTCGTTGTCGCTCGTTAGCATCATCGGATAGGAAGTAAAGGCCAGCAGAGGATCCTCCACGCTGGTATCCAGGCCAAAACCCTCTAAGAACTCAACCAGGTTACCGCGGTCCATCTCATAGACGACGTTGTCGCGGGCGCGCTTGACGCGCTGAGTGCGGTCGGCCAGATCGGAAGTGACATGACGTATCGAGAATAACGGGCGGACGTTGCCCCAGAGACTGACCAGCACCATCGAGTCGGCGTACTCCCGACCGCTGAGGAAGACGCGGGCGCGGGCATAGTCGTAGTCATCCGAGCAGACGCCACCGATGATCGGTGCGCCCGCCGTAGCCGCCCCGAGTAAATCGGGGTATTTGTCACCAGAGAAAGGCTCGCCGTTGGGGGCAAAAAGCAGTATCAGGCCCGGGTGCTCGTCAGCTGCCGCATCAGCGGGGATGGTCGCCCGGTAAGTGGCTATCATCTGCTCGCGATAGTCCTCGGAAAACGGCTCGGAGGCGGCGGCGCAGAAGCGAACATCGTCAGCCGTAAGCACGGTGAGCACGGCAGCGTTTTCGTGGTGACCCTCGCGGTCAAAGGTCGCCAGCGTGGTAAAGCCCGCAACATCAAGCCCCAGCCGCTGCTTTAGACCGGCGCTAAGCGCTGCCCCGTCAAAATCGGCGTCGGCCAGCAGGATGCCAAAGGAGTTCGCCTGCAGGGTCAGACCGTTTTGCACGCCAGCCACCAACTGATCCAGGGCCGAAGCAGGGTCGTCAATCTCAAAGCTGGTAACACTGATGCTTTTCATCTTCCTACCTCACCATCGTAAGCTGGTGCACAAGCTTATACACGTGAGTAGTATAACCTGATGAGCCCTCAGCAAAGCTGGCAGATCTGGTCAAAAAGGAAAGTGGTCGTAAATGGCTTGGTAACATAGGCGGCGGCGCCAAGGGTACGCCCTTTGGCCTCGCTGGCGCTGTCGGACTGTGCCGTCAGGAGCACGACGGGGATCTGAGTGAACCTCTCATCGGCCTTGAGCAGGCTCAGCGCCTGATAGCCGTCCATCTCTGGCATCTCAATATCCAGCAGAATCAGGTCGGGCGTTATCTTGTTCAAAATCACGAACATCTTGGCCGCAGACACCGCAGGATAGACCTCACAGCGCGTGCGCAGCATGTCTTTGCCTATCGTCAGATTGGTCAAATTGTCGTCAACCAAGACGACCTTGCGTCGTTTGTCACCCATAGTGACATCTCCTTTCCACCTTGTTGCGCCGGCCAGCCATGACCATGCACAACACCCAAGTCACCAGGAAGGTGATAATTTATCGGCACCCCCCTGGTTTTTAAATATCGGCCAGACCGCTGGCCAGTTCGTCGAGATCCATCAGCAGTTCCTGCTCCTTGAGCCAGGCGACCAACTCACCATCCTGACGGTAATCAAAAGCCAGAATCTGCTCCAATGCCCCTGTGGCCCCGTCCATGTCAAAGTCCTCCGCCGCCTGGCGCAACTGCCGCAGCAGGTTTTTATCTGGCCTCTCCTGCAGAGGTCTGGCGCTGGCCTGCTCCAAACGCGTCAGAAGTGCTTCGATCTCGGCCATCAAAGCGTTTACCCTGACGATGAATTCCTGATTATGCGCACTGATGTAAGCAAAGTCGCCCTCACGCGCGGCGTTTTCGAGATCCTGCGCCGCCGTGGCGATCTCGACGGCATAGATGTTGCGGCTGGCACCCTTTATGCCATGCACGGCAATGCGGTAGGCATCCAGGCTCTCGGGGGTCGCCTCCGCCAGCTTCTCCAGCGTAGGCGGCGTGGTTGCCGGAGGGGATTGCAGCACCCTGAACAAAGGTTCCGTATCGCCTGCAAAGCGCTCCAGAGTGGCTTCAAGATCAGCACCCTCAATATGAATGCTGACGCCGGCCACAGACGCAGACGTGGTGTCCGAGTCGGAGGAGTCGCCCTCGCCACCCGCATCGCCAAAGCCAGCGGTATCCTCGCCGACTTCGCCGTCCCCAGCTTCATCTCCCGCGGCATCAACGGTTCTCCTGCTCTTCAGTTCCCTCTCGATCTCGGGATCGCGCACCCATCTGCGTATCACCTGATCCATCCACTGAATATCAATAGGTTTGGATAAAAACGCCTGAAAGCCCTTGCTCAGAAACATCTCGTCGTTGCCCGCGAGGGCGTTTGCAGTTAGCGCGATGATCGGCAGGGATTTTGCATAATCGGTGCCTATTTCCTCACGGATGACGCGCGTGGCCTCAATCCCATCCATCTCAGGCATCATGTGATCCATAAAGATCGCGTTATAGCGTGGCTCTCCCCTGCGCACCAGCTCAACCGCCTCTTTGCCGCTGGTCACGCAGTCGATCTGCATGTTATAGGGGCTCATCATGCCCCGGGCGACATCCAAATTTACCTGCACATCATCAACGATCAACACGCGGGCGTAGGGCAGGCTGACGCGGACGAGCTTCTTTGATCGGTCACGTTTATGGTCAAAATACTTAAAATTCCTGAGATTATCGGCAACTTCTCCACCGATGGGCACATCGTTCACAAAGCCCTGGCGCAGGCGCACCGTAAAGGTCGTACCTTCTCCATAGACGCTTTGAACTTCTATTGTGCCGTCCATCATAGCAATAAGATTCTTGGTGATTGAGAGTCCCAGCCCCGTACCCTCGATACTGCGATGGCTGTCGATATCCACCTGATTGTAGTCCTTGAACAGCTTGTCGATGTCTTCGGGGCGAATGCCAATGCCGGAATCGCTGACCGAACTAACCAGCCAGACGCTGTCATCTTCGCGCTCGGTTCTAACGTTCCAGACAACCTTGCCCTTCTTTGTATATTTAAAGGCGTTGGAAAGCAGGTTGTTAAATACCTGTTTGACCCGCAACTCATCGCCGTAAAGCGTACTCAGCAGACTGTCATCCAACTCCAGATTAAAGATGATAGGCTTTTCGTCGATGCGCATGATGTTTAAATTGACCGTGTCATTTACCAGACTGGGCAGATCGTAGTTTGCGGGTACGATTTCAAACTTGCCCGCCTCGATTTTAGAGAGATCCAGTATGTCGTTGACCAGTCCCAGCAGCGAGACACCGGAGTTGTAGATCTTCTCGACATTGTCCGCGGATTCGCCGCTTAACTTCCCCGAGCTGAGAGATAGCTCGGAAAGCCCGATGACCGCGTTCAGCGGCGTGCGCATCTCATGACTCATGCTCGCCAGAAAATTGCTCTTGGCGTCCGCTGCGCTGCGCGTAATCTCGTTGATCTCGGCTAACAGTTTATTCTCGCGATTGAATCTGAAGAAGATGAACACCAACAGCGCGATGATCACCAGATTACCGCCCACAAACATTGCCAACAGCGGGTTCATCACCGACGAATACTGCGCGTCGGAGACCTTGCAGCCAACGATGGCCAGAAGCTGATTGTTATTATTTTTATCCAAAACAGGATAATAGCTCTCTATCAGGGTCCCCCACTGCGTGGTGGCCCACTCGCTGCCAACGACAGGTCGTTGCGTTTCATAGGCAGTAATACGCGTTGGCGTAAGCGGATTGCGCAGCCCCGCCTCGGCATAATTGCCGGGCATCGTATTGGCAAACAGGTACATCATCTCGGTATCGGAGACGCGCCGCTCCACAGACAGAAGAGCGATGTTGTCGGGATTATCCCAGCGGATATCTTCCACCAGCGCCTGCGTCTTTTGGTAATACTCGCTGCTGGTGTCCATGGTGTTGATGAAGTCCCGCAGTTGCTCCGGCTCCTGCTCCAGCACCTCCGCTATCGCCGACGCGATGCCCAGGCACTTGTCACCCATCTGTTTTTTAAGTTGCTGGCCCGTAGAAAAATAGAGCAACACAGAAAACAGAATGACGACGCACACGGCCAGAACCAAAAAAACCCGATAAATTATTCTTGAGCGCGCATTGTTGACCCCGGCATTGTCAACCGTTGTTAATTTAAGTTGGGCCATACTGAATCACCTGAACTTTGGGACTGCGCTTACGGGGTGAATCCAAAGCCACAAACTATGCTGGTAAACAGGGCAGGTTTCTTACTATGTTTTTAGGATACCACTTTTCTGTTAACAAGTGGTAAAAAATTGAATGGAGATTAAGTGGAGATTAGGTGGGGATTACGTGGCGATAGGATGGTAATTCAGTGGTAATTTGCCGAAGATTTGCTGGCAATTTGATGAATAAACGAAGCGCCCGCCGGCCACAAACCGTAAACATCGGTTACCATGAAGCCATGAGAAAACCGACGGAAGAAATCCTGCGCCTCAAGCGCCTGAGCGACAACGGGGCGGCCGTAGCCCACGCCGCTGACGGTGTCGTGGTCTTTGTCAGCGACGGCGCCCCCGGCGACCTTGCCCGAGTCACGTACGAAAGAACACACGGCAGCTACCGTACGGGGCGGATCTGCGAGCTGTTGGAGCCCTCCCCCGCTCGTGTACAACCGCCCTGCCCCTTTGTTGCCGAGTGCGGCGGTTGCGCCTGGCAGCACGTTGCCTATCCGACGCAGCTGGAGGCCAAGCGTCAGATCGTCGTCGACGCGCTGCAACGCATCGCCGGTCTGGACGCCGGGCGGGCCGCAGAACTGGTTGGAGCGGCCCGATCTTCTCCACGGGAATACCATTATCGCAATAAGCTGGTGCTTGGCGCCCGCAACGACGAACGGGAGGGGCTGCAGCTGGGATTTCGCCGCAGGGCCACGCAGACGATAGTCGGCCCCGATTCCTGCCTGCTGGCGCATCGGGCGATCGCCGGCGCCCCCAAGGCCTTGCGTGGGGCGCTGCGCTTTGCCCAGGGCAACCGGGACCTGGGTCTTTTCAGCGTCAGCGTGCGCCACAGCGAACACAGCGGCCAGACCGAGGTAGCGCTCTGGACGGAGGCGGGGGCCTTTGAGCGAGCCCGCATCGCCAGCGTTGTTGCCTCAGCGCTTAAGACCACCGGCATCGTGCGGGTCATCGCCAGCCGCAGGGAGCCGCGAACGATCAGGCAGGTGGAGCTGCTCAGCGGCTTTGGCGCCTGGAAGGAACGGCTGACGGGTCTGGAGTACCTGACCTCCGCTCCAGCCTTCTTTCAGATAAACAGCGCTACCGCCGAATTGTTGATAAGCCAGGTGCTCTCGGGCCTGAAGCCAGCGACGGGCTCCCGCGTCGCCGACCTCTATGCTGGCGGCGGCACCTTTGCGCTGCCCCTGGCGCGAGCGGGCTGCGAGGTAAACGCGGTAGAGGACTTTGGTCCTTCCGTGCGCGACCTCAGACGTAACGCCGAACGCAACGGGCTGGAGGTCGCGGTGCATGGCGGGGATGCCGGGCGCATTTTAGGCGAACTGGGAACACTGGATGCACTGGTGGTCAACCCGCCGCGCGCGGGGCTGCGCGCGGCCGCGCTCGCCGCTGTTGTTGCTGCCGCTCCCCGGCGCCTGGCCTACGTCAGCTGCAACCCCGCCACCTGGGCCCGCGATGTTGCCCGACTCGCGGAGCAGGGATATGCGCTGCGCGGCGTACAGCCGATAGATCAGTTTCCGCAAACGCCACACATCGAGTTGGTGAGCGTCCTTGAGCACGCTCAGGGCTGCGGCAAAATGGGGGGCTGTGGCGCGGCGGGCGGCGGCGCAGTGGCAACGGTCGGCGGCGGCGGGGGCGGCGCGGCGGCGGACAGCGGCAACGGGGGCGGCGCAGTGGCAACGGACAGCGGCACCGGGGGCGGCGCAGCGGCAACGGACAGCGGCACCGGTGCGGCGGGTGGCGCAGCGCCGGGCTTATAGAAGCGAGAGCGCAGGCTGAGCCAACCAATCAGCGGGTCAAATATGAAGAGCAGCGCCGGCAGAAAAGTCAATACCAGGGCCGAGGAGAACAGCGTGCCGCGGCCCAACAGCAAACCGATGTCGCAGACGATGGCATTGCTCGAAGCCGCATAAAGAGCAAAACCGGCTATCGAAAGAATGCCGGCCGACATCAGTATCGGCTTGAAGCTGTAGCCCAAAGCATTATGAATCGCCTGACGTTTGGGCATCGTCTTGCGATAGCGCAGATAGGTCGAGGTCAGCAAAATGGCATAGTCCACCGTCGCCCCCAGCTGGATGGTACTCAACACCAGGTAACCGATGTAGTTGATTGAAGTGCCGCTGAAATAGGGAATCGAAAGATTCAGCCAGATAGCCAGCTCGATGGTCAAAAGCAAAATGAAGGGCAGAACCAGCGAGCGGAAGGTCATCAACAACACCAGAAAAATAGCCACAATCGCTATCAGGTTGACTTTCAAATTATCATTTTGGACAACATTCTTAATATCAAATAGTATAGGGCTGCGGCCAATCAGGTAAGTATCGCTTGGATAATACTCGGCGACCGCACTCTCAATGGCCTCCACGGTAGAAAACGCAACATCGCCTTCTGTAGCGGTATCCACATAGACCAGCAGTCGGGCATAATCGGCGGAGTAAAACTGCCTGGTAACGCTCTGATCAAGAAACTCCGGAGGAATCTCTGCACTCACCGAATGAGCATAAGACATCACCGACGTCACGTGCGGCAATTCCTCCAGATCATCACTGAGCTGGGTCTCCTTGGCTACATCCCCGCGTGGCACCAGCACCGCAACGATGTTGCTCTCGCCAAACTCCGCGTTGATCGCCAGCAGATCCTGCGCCGCTCGCGTTCCTGAGCCGGCGCTTTCGGAGCCGTAGAGAAAATTGGTACGCATCTGTCCGAGGTAGCTCGGCACCAGCGCCAGCAAGACGAGTACCGTCACCGGAATCGCCAGTTTCATCAACACCTTATGCACACCCATCGTTGAGGGGATGAAGGGACGGTGTTTGAGGCGGTCCATCAACTTGTAGACGCTGAGCGTGACGGCTGGCAGCAGGATGATCACACAGATAAAGCTGAAGATGATGCCCTTGGCCAGATTGATGCCTAAGTCGGCGCCAATCAGAAAGTCCATGAAGACCAGGGCGAGAAACCCGAACAGCGTCGTTGAGGCCGATGCGCTGATCGTCGCAAAGGCCACCTTAATCGCGTTTTTCATGGCTGCCTCAACCCCAAGCCCGGTCTGGCGTTGTTCAGCAAAAGCGTGGAGAAGGATGATTGCGTAATCCAAAGAGACCGCCAGCTGCAAAATCGGCGATACCGAGTTGGTGATGAAGGATATCTCGCCAAAAAAGATATTCGTCCCCATGTTCAAGATGATGGAGACAGCGATACCGAGCAGCAAAAGCAGTGGTTCCAGCCAGGATGTGGTGGTCAGCACGAGAATCAAAATGACGGCGGGTATCAGGATCATAAAGGCGTTAAGCACCTCTCCGGAAGTCGCTCCCTGTACGGCGACCAACGCCGGAGCTTCACCGGCCAGCGCGTTATCCGGTCCGATAAGCTCCTCGACCAGCGGCACCGCGCTCTCATACATCACCAGATTGTACCGTGCGTTTCCATCTTTATAGAAGCCCTCAACCGTGTCCTTATCTGCCATTTCTAATGGCGTTTTAATGTTCACGACATCGTCCAGCCAGAGTACCGCCTCAACCCCCTCGACGGCCTCAAGCTGTGAGCGGTAGCTGAGTGCCTCAGGCAGGCTGACATCGCGGATCATCACGCTGGCGTTGGGGAGGGCATCTGAGAATTGTCTGGCGTGAATACCGATGCCGTCGGTGGACTGAACGAAGGGCGGCAGGTAGTCGGCCATGTTGTAATTTACCTTTACCAGCAAGGCCAGCGGCGCACAGACAAGAACCGCGACGACAAAGATGGCGACGATCGATTTGCGGTATTTGATTGTCGCTGCGGCGATATGATCCATCGGCTCTCTACCATCAATCTCTTGTCGTTGCTCTCTGCAACCCAAGGTTGCAGAAGTTGCAAAGGCGAGAAAACCTCGCATAACGTATGCACAACGGCGCATTATGACAGATTTTTCCTCGCATCACCTCCCCCACTACCACTCCGCCAGCCTGTCCTCAGAAATATCTATGTCCAGATAGTCCTTTTTACCCTGCATCAGACGGACGAAGGCGGCAAAAAGATAGTGCGAGTCGGTCGGTCCGGGACTGGCCTCGGGGTGGTATTGTACGGAGAAGGCCGGCAGGTCGAGTAGTGCGATGCCCTCTGGCGTACCGTCGTTGAGATTTACATGAGTCAGCTGCAGGCGCCCGTAAGCTGTGGTCTGAACGACCGGTGCCAGATGCCGCTGTGTCCAAAAACGTAGATCGCCATCGGCGGGGTGCTCGGCAACGCCGCCGCTGAGATCTGGCAGCAGAGGCCCCAGCGAGGCGAATAACAGCGAGAAACCATGGTTTTGAGCGGTGATCTCAACGATGCCGGTGCGCAGGTTGACCACCGGATGGTTGCCTCCGTGGTGACCGAACTTCAGCTTCTCAACCTGGCCGCCGACCGCCAGCGAAATCATCTGATGCCCCAGGCAGATACCAAAGACCGGCAGCTTGCCAAGAAGCTCGCGGGCAGCCGCACAGGTGGCCTCAACCGGCTCGGGGTCGCCGGGGCCGTTGGAGAAAAAGACGCCGTCGGGTTGGCGTTTGAGCACCTCGGCGGCGGGCGTGTCCCAGGGCACCACCTCCACCTGACAGCCAACGCGGGAGAGGTTGCGCAGTATCCCCCGCTTGACGCCGCAGTCGTAGACGACGACGTTAAGGGACTGTTTGGTTGGGGGGGCGGTCGCGGTGGCAAAAGCGGCATCGGCATCCGCATCAAAATGATAGCTGCTGCTCGTAGAGACCGCGCGCGCCAGATTGACGGCCACCAGCCCCGGAGCCTGACGGGCCTTGGCGAGCAGCGAGTCCACGTCGCCATCAACGCTGGAAAGCACCGCTTTGAGCGCACCTTTCTCGCGCAGCAGCTGGGCGAGCTGGCGGGTGTCAATCTGGTCGATGGCCACCACGCCGGTCTCGCTCAGATAATCCGGCAACGAGAGCTCGCTGCGATAATTGGAGGGAGTAAAGCAGATATCGCGCACCACCAGGCCGCGCAGGGCCGGGCGGGCGGCCTGCAGGTCGGCTCGACAGATGCCGTAGTTGCCAATCTGCGGATAGGTCATGGTGACTATCTGCCCGGCATAGCTGGGGTCGCTGAGCACCTCGGGGTAGCCAACCAGCGAGGTGTTAAAGCACAGCTCGCCGCATACCTCGCCGTGCGCACCGCAGGAGCGGCCAACAAAAACGCTGCCGTCCTCCACTACCAGCAGGGCTTTCTTGGTGTTTTGCAAAGTCACTCCTTATCCGGCCTGGTCAGACGGCTGATAGCCGGCGATGTAGACCGCAATGGCCCTACCGCGCAGCCGCCGCCCGAGAAAGCCCGAGTTGCGCGAGCGGGAGACGAAGCCCTCCTCGCCCACCGTCCATTCCAGCGTTGGGTCGATGACCGTAAGGTCGGCCGACGAGCCCGGCTTCAGGCTCACCGGCTCCAGCCCGAGGATTCGTCGTGGCGCGTGTGCCATCCGCTCCACCAGCAGCGCCAGGGAGGCGCCGCTCTCTCCGGCCGCGTCTGCAGTCGTCGCAGCAGCCTCGGTGCCAACGACGCCCACTGCAGCCGCCCCAGCAGCAGCCTCGGCATCAGTAGCCACGCCGGCAGCTGCCCCAGCGGCGCCGTCCGCCTCCACGTCTTCTACCAGCTCGGTCAGCATCAGCGACAGCGCCGTCTCCAGGCCGGTCATGCCAAAGGGCGCCAGCTCAAACTCCAGGGCCTTCTCGTGCGGCGCGTGGGGGGCGTGGTCGGTGGCCACGCAGTCGATGTCGCCAGCAATCAGGGCGCGGCGCAGGGCCAGCATGTCGGCGCGAGTGCGCAGGGGCGGGTTGACCTTCAGGTTGGTGTCGTATTCCTCCGTAATATCATCCTCACACAAGAATAGATGATGCGGCGTTACCTCGCAGGTCACCGGCAGCCCGGCGGCCTTGGCGGCGCGCACCAGCTCCACGCCGCGGGCGGTGGTGATGTGCTGGATATGCAGCTGGCAGCCCGTCAGCTCGCAAAGCGCAATGTCGCGGGCGATCTGCATCTCCTCGCCCTGGGCCGGCCAGCCACCCAGGCCGAGCCGCGTTGAGACGACGCCCTCGTTAACCATGCCGGCGGCGGTGATATCGGCAAACTGGCAGTGGGAAAGCAGCGGTTTGCCCAGGCCACGGGCGTAATCCATCGCCCGGCGCATCATGCCGCTGTCCTGCACGCCGTAACCGTCATCGCTAAAGGCGACCGCGCCGGCGCGGGCCATATCGCCCATCTCGGCAAGCGCCTCGCCCCTGCTGCCTGCGGTCAGGGCGCCGGCAACATGCACCCGCGCGCCCGGATGCGCCGCGGCCTTCTCCAGAATATAGCTGACCTGGGCGGCGCTGTCGCAGACCGGCACGGTATTGGGCATGCAGACGATGTCGGTAAAACCGCCCGCCGCCGCCGCCGCCGCGCCGCTGACGATGTCCTCCTTGTACTCCTGCCCGGGGTCGCGCAGATGCACGTGCAAATCTACCAACCCGGGCACGACCAGCATCCCAGAAAGGTCGCGCGTCACGCCTTTAGCCATCGAGAGGGACGGGCCAATCTCCTCAATGCGTCCGTCGCGGACCACGATATCGGCGACCTCGTCCAGGCCCGCCGCGGGGTCTACCAGGCGCGCGCCTTTAAGCAACAGAGCCATCCGGCTCACCTCCTATCAGCAGATACATCAGCGCCATGCGCACCGCAACGCCGGCGTTTACCTGGTAAAGCAGCAGGTTGCGGGCCGTGTCGATGGCGTCGCTGGTAAGCTCCACGCCGCGGTTGACCGGGCCGGGATGCATGATGATCGCGTCCTTTTTAAGCAGGGCCAGCCGCTCGCGGTTTATCCCGTAGAGCATCGCGTACTCGCGCAGGGTGGGAAACGGCGCCGCCTCCAGACGCTCCTGCTGGATGCGCAGCATGTAGACGACGTCCAACTCGGGCAAGAGCGCGTCCAGGTCCTGGGTCGTTGTCGCGCCGAGCACCTCCGGGCGGGCCGGCAGCAGCGTGGGCGGGGCGATGAGTACCACCTCGGCACCGAGGGCCGCCAGTCCCGGAGCCAGCGAGCCGGCCACGCGCGAGTGCACGATGTCGCCGACGATGCCGACCTTCAGCCCCTCAAAGCGGCCAAATCGCTCGCGGATGGTGAACAGGTCGAGCAGCGCCTGCGTGGGGTGCTGGTGCTTGCCGTCGCCGCCGTTGATGATGTGCGCGCGCATATTGCGGGCCAGTATCTGCGGCGAGCCGGCAAAGCGGTGGCGAATCACCACCAGATCGCAGCCCATGGCGTCAAGCGTCTGGGCGGTGTCCACCAGCGACTCGCCCTTCTGGGTTGCCGAGGCGGCGGCCGAGAAGTTAACCGCGTCGGCCGAAAGCCGCTTGGCCGCAATCTCAAAGGAGGTGCGGGTGCGCGTGGAATTCTCCAGAAAGACGTTGACCACCGTGCGCCCGCGCAGGGTCGGCAGCTTTTTTATCTCGCGCTCGTTGACCTCCTTAAAGGAGCGGGCGGTGTCTAACACGAGGTGAATGTCGTCGCTTTTGAGGTCTTGGATGCGCAGCAGATGCTGGCAGCTGAGCGCGCTCATCGCCGGCCTCCCGGCTCGGTGCCTGGTGCCGGTAAAGTTGTGGAGGAGGTCGGCGCGGTGGCGGCCGCGGTCGGCGCGGTGGCGGTGGCCGCGGGGGTCGCCGCCGCAGAGGTCGCCGCCGCGCTCACGCCACCCTTTGCCCGAGGCAGCGGCGCAGAGCCCGGAGAAGCCCCTGGCTCCACATCTGATATCTCCACGGCGGAGCGCCCGTCTATCTCCTCCAAAAACAACCGCACCGACTCATCGCGCGAGGAGGGCACGTTCTTGCCCACGTAATCGGCGCGGATTGGCAGCTCGCGGTGGCCGCGGTCGACGAGCACCGCCAACTGGATGGCCGCGGGACGACCGTAGTCGTTGAGCGCGTCGAGCGCGGCGCGGATGGTGCGGCCGGTAAAGAGGATGTCGTCAACCAGCACCACCGTGCGCCCGTTAACGTTAAAGTTGATGTTTGTGGTATGCACCTCCGGCGCCAGGTGCCGCCCAAAGTCGTCCCGGTAAAAGCTGATGTCCAGCGAGCCCACCGGCACCGCCAGGCCCTCTATCGCATGGATTTTGGCCGCAATCTTGGCCGCCAGATAATCGCCGCGGGTGACGATGCCAACGAGCGCGACCTTCTCCACACCTTTGTTTGCCTCTATTATCTCGTGGGTGATGCGCGTTAAGACCCGCTCGATGGCGGCGGCGTCCATCACCACGCTATGGAGGCCCCGATTAATCATTGCATGCCACCTTCCGGCCAATTTGCCCCGGATCCGTTTGGGCAAACAACGCCATAACCGCAAGTAGTGGCGCTGTTCGCCCAAGCGGATCTGAGGCAAATTGACTCGGAATCTAACGTACAAGCATTAATCGGGGCCTCCCGGGCCGTTGTTGCCTGTTGGGGCATCTCTGTCTCCTTTCGGGTGCGGCGCGCGCCGGCTGCATAAAACCCCCGCGGCCTCAGGAGGCGCCGACAGGGGCTTTGGCAAACCGGCCCGCCGCGCGGAACCGGAGACGCTTCGTGCATGTCCCTTGTCGGCCTCTCGGTGCCGCTCTTAAAGGTCTGGAGCCATGATACCACGAATGTGGTACACTTTGTTGATGAAGTTGACTGTTGAGAAAAACAAATCGGCTTTTAAGCATGGAGTCGCCGCCGAGGATATTGATTGGGTTGTCGATCATTTTCTCTACGATGCCCCAATGCCAGATTATGACGGCAAATACCTCGCAATCGGCTTTGACACCAGCGGGCGGCTTTTGGAGATTATGTACAACGTTATCGACGCCAACACTATCGGCGTCTTTCATGCAATGAGATGCCGAAAGGCCTTTTACAATCTGGTGGATTACTAGGAGTGAGCCATATGAAGAGAATGACCGAAGCGCAAGCCGCATCACTTGACAGGGAGCTGACCGACATCGCACCTCGCCTGGGAGATGAACGGGACGGATTCTTAACACGCAACCGTGAGTTTGATTTGTTGGCAGGTCTGGATAAACTCAGCGCAGGCTATATCCGCTCACAATCTGAGTCGAGCCATATGACACCAACTGAGGTCATAGGCGCACTGGTGAGAAAAGAGATGGCATCCGCCTCCTGATGAAGCCTGATTTTTTGCCACCGACACAAGAGGGACGTACTTTTTTGTGTCCAGCACTCAGGTAGACACAGAAGAGTACGTCCCCTTTGTGCTCCTTATATAAGTGGCTGCGGCTTCATTGCC
>JAISMZ010000053.1 GCA_031276475.1 Coriobacteriales bacterium | reverse complement strand
GAAAACAGGACAGATGAACCGTCCCCGTGTCCGCCCCCACGCCCGCTTTCGGAGGAACCGTCGTCGTGTCCGCGGTCGCACTCGGCGCTGTCTGCGGGCGGATAGCCCTCGTAGAGTTCAAGCAGAATGTCGCCGTCCTCATCCAGATCTTCTGTGATGTTGCGCCAGATGCGGATGCGGTCGACCTGAAAGCTCTCCACCAGGAGTTGGAGTCCCCGGTGAAGCGACGATTCCGCGCTTTTTTCGTCGGTGGAGAGGAGAATCGTCGCCACGCGGTTGGTGGTCTCGCGGAGGCGATTGCCGTATTTTACAAGCTCGTTGGCCTCGTCGGCGCGGCGCTTCTCGTCGTCGTAGATGTCGCGCTGAAACTGGGCCACGAGTCCGATGAACACCCCGGACACAAAGACCGACTGAATGATGTCGATGAAGGACTGAAAGGCGTTGATCTGAAATATGGGAATAATGGGGTCGCTGCTTATGGCGATTAGATAGCAGGCAAAGATCGCCGCCGCCTGCAAGACGAGCAGAATGGCTCGCATCAGGCCGCGGGAGAGCACGAAGATCAGGACGATGATCATCACAAAATAGGCTGCCAGTCCGCTGGACATGCCGCCGTTTGTGAAAAATACCAGAGGAAAGAGCAGGTCGCCTAAGGTGGCGAGGGTGATCGGAAGCGCTATCGCGTGCAGGTGAAAGCGGTTGACGACGATGAACAGCAGTACGACACAGACGAGCATCCCAACCATGGCATAGAGGGCCAGCGGCGGCACCTGCTCGACGATTCGCGCGATGAAAGCGATGACCACCGCGCCAAAACCAAAGCAGATGACCATATTGAGTATCCGCGCCTCAAGGGTGAGCTCCGCGGAGTAGATATATCGATCGACGAACCGCTTGAATCCAGACATGGTAGCATGATAACACAATTAAACAAACTAATCAAATAGCAGCTTCTGCTCCTCAGGCGGTAGTTGCCGCCGGGCCTCGTCACGCACACCGTTGACGCCGATGAAAAACTGTCGCATACAGGCGATCAACAGGTAGCGACCCTTTGCGGTAAGGGTGATCTCCCGCTCGTCGTCGGTGGCAAAAGCGCCGCAAGCCTTAAAGAAGGCGTATTCGGCTGGTACGCCTGCGGGCACCGAACAGCCAAAATCGTGGCGCCATTGCTGTTTGTCCAGGCGCAGGCTAAAAAGCTGCATCATCAGGCGGTAACGCATCTGGTCGCGGCGGCTGAAGCGCTTGCGGCTGACAACACTCATCCGTCCCTCGCCGATGCGGCGGATGTAGTCGGACACGCTGAAGGTGTTCACGTACAGCGAGCCACCGAGGTAGGAAAAAGCGCCGGAACCGATGGCGGGATACTCCTCGTACTTTATTATATATTCGTCGATCAGGGCGGGGGATGTTTTGCCTGCGGGCGTCGCGGTACCGGTACTGCCCCGTGCCGGTCTGGCCGTGGCGCCGGGCGTGTTCGTGCCCGGGGCGGTCGCCGCCTCCGCAGCATCTGCTGCTCCGGCTTTGCCCGCGCCCGCTGCGCTCGCGTCGTCCCTGGCGTTGAAGGCCCAGGCGCTGCCGTACTCAAAGGCGTCGCTCAGTACCTCAGATATAATAGCATAATAGCTTTCTTCGCGGCGATAGTTAACGCGCCCGATGCTGCGAGCCAGCGAATGCTCCACGGCAGGTGAGGCCATCAGCGGGTAAAACGTGACCTGATTGCAACCGCTTTCTAAAACCGCTGCCAGATCATAGGCAAGCAGCGCCTCGGTCTGCGAGGGGAAGTTGAAGATCATGTCCACATTGAGGCTGTCAAAAGTGCCGCGCAGTTTTTGCAGGCGCCCGAGGATTTCCATGCCGGAGCCGTACTTTTCAAAACGGCCCATCTGCCGCAGCAAATCGTCAGAAAAGCTCTGCGCGCCCACGCTCAGCCGCTGAACACGCCCGATCAGCGGTTCAAGGTATGCGGCCGTCAGGTGGTTGGGATTGGTCTCGCAGGACACTTCGCGCAGCGTGAACAACTCGCGAGCCAGGTCGATGGTTGCGGCCAACTCATCAGGCAGAATCGTTGGTGTGCCGCCGCCAACATACATCGAGCGAAAGTTGTAGCCCAACTCCGCGACCATCCGCATTTCCTCGCGCAGCGCCGCAAAATAGGCCCGTGCCTGCGCCTCGTCAAAGGGAAAGCGGTTAAAGGAGCAGTAGGGGCAGAGGCGCTCGCAAAACGGGATGTGTGCGTAGAGCAGGTAGGGCTTGGTGGCAGAACATAAGGGGGACGCTTCTTTTGTGTCTCGCATAGATTTAGCGAGGTCGTTTCTGTTGTGCCCCGACACAAAAGAATCGTCCCCCTTATGTCCCAGAGCCGCGGGTGCCGGGGGCAGCGAGATATGGCCGGGTGGCAGGGGCCGCACGTTCAGGTAGCGGCCATTGAGGATGCGCATCATGGTAGATTGCAGGTGTTCACTGAGCATGAATACATTATACTGTGGAGTCAAGCGTAAAAGGAGGAGAGAGCATGCCAGACAGCCTGAATACCCCTGTCGCCGTCACTTCCGTCGCGGCCGCGGCCCGCTTTAAGGCGGTGACCCACATCTATACCGACCTCGACGGTACCTTGCTGGCGCCGGGTGGGCGGCTGCTGGCCAGCGATGACGGCACTCCCTCCACCGCAGTCTGCGAGCGATTGGTGACCCTCAAGCGAGCGGGTATAGAGGTGATCGCCGTTACGGGCCGCAACCGTGCCCAGGGCACCGAGATCATCCGCCTGCTCAACCTCAAGACTCTGATTGGCGAGTTGGGCACGTTTACTCAGGACGGCTACGGCGCCCGCGCCACGAGCTGTTACGACCTTGGGGACTGGGCCAAGACGGTGTTGGCCCCAAGACTGGCTCCTGGCGAGTTGCCACCGAATACAACGCCGGCGCAGCTGATTGAGGCCTCCGGCATCATCTCGCGCCTGCAGACGATCTTTGCCGGCCGACTGGAGGCACATAACCCCTACGGTGACAGCCGCGAGGTCACGCGGATGCTGCGCGGCTACGTTAGCGCCGAGGAGGCGGCCGAGGTTTTAGCCCGCGAGGCTTTGCCCCTTCAGCTCAGCGACAATGGCATCATTCATCCACAACAACATACGCTCATAAACTGTCCCGAGATACACGTCTATCATCTGATGCCGCGTGGCACCGGCAAGGGCCGGGCGGTCGCCGCCGATATGATCCGGCGAGGCCTGAGCCGCGCGCAGACGCTGGCGATAGGCGATGCCGTGGGCGATGTTGAAATGGGCGCCGCTACAGGAAGCTTCATCTTGGTCAGCAACGCCAGCAAAACTGCTGTTCTGGAGGGTGCCGCCGCGCTGCCCCTACCGCCAGCGTGGCGGCTGGAAGCGATTTTTACCACCGAGAGGAGGACGGCGGATGGCTGGGTTGAATTCGCGGACGCGTTTCTTGCGGCGCGAGCGGGGTAGCGGCAGCGCCTCGCGCAGCCGCTTGTCTGGGAGCGCACACGTGCCGCGCAGCCGCTCGTCTGGGAGCGCACACGTGCCGCGCAGCCGCTCGTCCGGGAGCACGCGCGCCCCGCGCGCCCCGCGCTTTCTGGTAGCGGCGATTGTCCTGTTGCTGGCGGCACTGACGACTATCAGTTACCTGGGCGCCTGCACCTCGGTTTTCAGCGCGTCCTCATCCACACGTTTTGATGCCGCCGAACTCAGCGACCGTCTTGCTCCCGGCATCGATCCGGCAACCGGAGCGCCTGCCGAGCCAGCGCGGGTGACCTTTGCCGCAGTGGGCGACAATCTGATTCACGGCGCAGTTTATAACGCGGCGGCCACGGGCGATGGCGGCTATGACTTCACGGGATTTTACGCTCCTTGCAAGCCCTACATCGAGGACGTGGACATCGCCTACATCAACCAGGAGACCATCTGTGCCGGCACGGAATTTGGCCTCAGCTCCTACCCGATGTTCAACAGCCCAACCCAGGTGCTGGACGCTGTGGCGGCGACCGGCTTTGACTGGATCTCGACAGCTTCAAACCACGCTATGGATAAGTTTGATGCCGGTGTCTTTGCTCAGCTCGCCCACATTCGCAGCCTGCCGCTGATTGCGACCGGCACCCATGACTCAGCCGAAGACGCCGCCACGCCAAAGACCATCGAGCGCAACGGCGTGGTTTTTGGGCTTGCGAGCTACACCTACGGCCTTAACGGTATGGAGCTGCCTGCCGACGAGCCTTGGCTGGTCGACCTGATTGACGCCGACAAAATAGCCGCCGACGTCGCCCGCCTGAAGGAGGTCAGCGACGTTCAGATAGTCAGCATGCACGCCGGCAGCGAGTACGTCTACCAGCCCAACGACGAGCAGCTCTGGCTGGGGCAGTACCTGGCCGACCTCGGTGTGGACGTGGTGGTGGGAACGCATCCCCACGTCATCAACCCCACGACGATGCTGACCGGCAAGGACGGCAACAGGACGCTTTGCATCTACTCGCTGGGCAATTTTCTCTCGGCTCAAGACGACCCGCCACGAATGCTCGGCGAGATGGCGCGCTGGACGATAAGCTACGACCGCTTTACCAACACGGTGGGCATAGAGGATGTGGAGCTTTGGCCGACGGTGACTCACATCACGCCCGGCTTTAAGAGTTTTGGCTGCTACGCGCTGAAGGACTACAGCGCCGATCTGGCTGCCACCCACGAGCTTGCCGGTGTGGGGCTTTCCCGCGAGCAGCTCTGCGCTCTGGCCAGCGAGGTACTGGGCAGTGAGTTTTCGGTAGTGATGTGAGTGCGGCTTTGCTTTCGCGATGAGCGCGGCTTTGGTGCGGGAGAGGCACGTGCCCGCTACGCTACGCTATAATCCACAAGTGCTTTATAGCTACAACCGCATGAACGACGGCGGAACCGGTTTGTAATGAGGAGAAAGGCTTTAATGGTGAGAAAAATGCTAAAACGTTCGGCGTTATTTGCCCTGACAGTGGTTCTGTTGGTAGCGTCTATGGCGCTTGCTGCCTGTGGAAAAAGTGACGAGGAGATCATCCGCGAGGGACTGACGAGCGAGTTCAATCAATTAAAGGACACGTCCTCAGAAGAATTTAGCAAGATATCCTCACAGATCCAAAGAACGCTCGACCAGCAGGGCATCAAGATTGAGGGTTTCATGGAGACCTGGCTGGAGGGTTTTGATTATTCAATTGACAGTATTCAGGTAGATGGCTCGCAGGCCACGGCCAAGATGACGATTAGCGCCAAACAGTTCGGCCCAATTCTTGATCAGGTAGTCGCTGAGGTTCAGAGCTCCGGCCAGCAATACGATACGATAGAAGCCGCGACGACGGCGATCAGCGAGTTGCTTGCCGAGCGACTTGCCTCCGCTCAGCCCTCTACAACGACCGTTGAGGTGGCTTGCTCCAAGATTGATAACACCTGGCAGATCAGCAGCAACGTCACCGATGAGATTGTCATGCCGGCGCTGTACGGCGAGTCAAAATACGCTTGATGGCACTGATCGTTACCAAGTTTGGCGGCACCTCGCTGGCCACGGCGCAGCGCGTCTGCGACACCGCACGGCGGCTGGTGGCCTATCGCCAGGCGGGCAATCAGGTGGTGGCCGTGGTCAGCGCGATGGGCAAGTCCACCGACGATCTGTTGGCGCTGGCCCGCGATGTGAACCCACAGCCGCCGGCGCGTGAGCTGGACATGCTGCTTTCAACGGGCGAGCAGGTGAGCATGGCGCTGGTGGCCATGGCCATTGCCGCCCAGGGCCTGGAGGCGGTGAGCATGACGGGGCGCCAGGCCGGCATCGTCACCACCACAACGCACAACAGGGCCAAGATCTCCGAGATCAATACCGAGCGGGTGAGGCGGGCTTTGGACGCCGGGCGGATCGTCATCGTGGCGGGGTTTCAGGGGGTCACCGTCTCTGGCGACATCACCACGCTTGGCCGCGGCGGTTCCGACACCTCGGCCGTGGCCCTGGCGGCGGCGCTGAAGGCCGACCTCTGCGAGATATATTCCGATGTGGAGGGCGTTTACAGCTGCGACCCGCGCGTTGTGCCACGGGCCCACAAGCTCAGCGAGATAAGCTATATCGAGATGCTGGAGCTGGCCGCGGCCGGCGCCGGCGTATTGCAGATGCGCGCCGTGGAATTCGCGCGCAACTTCGGTGTGGAGCTGCACTGCCGCAGCGCCTTTAGCGAAAACCCAGGCACCTATGTACGGGAGGCAACAGTGGAATCGGCAATAGTATCCGGCATTGCGTACGACAACTCCGAGACCAAGGTGACCATTCGCAAGGTGCCCGACTCAAAGGGCATTGCCGCCAAGGTCTTTGGTGAGGTCGCCAGCGCCAACGTGAACATCGACATGATCGTCCAGAACAGCTCCGAGGACGGCTTTACCGACATCAGCTTTACCACGCCTACGGGGGATGTGGAGCGGCTGCGCGGCCTGATAGAGGAGGTCATCGCCCGCGTGGGCGCTCGCGAGCTGATCTTGGACGACCGCATCTCCAAGATCAGCATCGTCGGCGCCGGCATGCGCTCTACGCCGGGCATCGCCGCCAGGATGTTTAAGGTGCTGGCCGAAAACGACATCAACATCGGCATGATTTCCACCTCGGCGATCCGCGTCAGCGTGGTGATTGACGAAGCCCAGACGCAACGGGCGCTAACGGCCCTGCACACCGCCTTTGGCCTTGACGCCGATGAAGTCTTTGAGGAGACAGCGCTGAGCGTAGAGGAGCAGGCGGCCAAGGCGGCAAAGGGACGCGCTTAGGCTGTGGACGCCGCCGCCCCCGTCGGGTAGTCACGGCAGGCGCTTCTCGACACCTCCGGAACCACAGATGTTGTATAATGCAAGATAAAGAAGCACAACTGCGGGACGATGGCAGACGATGAGCGAGCGGCGCCTTTCAGATGCAGGGCGTACGCAGGTGTTGTTCTCCGCGATGTTCACGGTTAAGGATGCGAGGGGTTGCTATGCAAGGCGCGGCGAAACATAAACAGAATCTAACAATAATTGTTTTGGCCTTGGTGCTGCTGCTCTCCTTTGTGCCGTTGGTACCAACTGCTGCGCTGGAGGCGCTGGCTGTTGGCAATATCAACATCTGGATTGGGGCTACACAGATTGTCAACAACGGTGTCCCGGTCGATCCAGCGCCAATTCCAGGCGTAACAGCTTCAGTCAGTGGCAGCAACATCACCATAAACGCCAACTCCGGCAGCTATGCCGGACTGACCATCTCGGGGGGCGAAGATACCGACACCGTGACGCTTCAAGCCAACGGCGCCAGCTTTCAAGGCGATGCCTCGCAAAGACCAACTCCCCATGGTGACTTTGGCGGTATATCGGGCATCTCATCAGCGGGCGGCTCGGCGCTGGTCATCACTGGGCCGGTAACCGCTAAAGCCGCAGATAACCAGGGCCAATCCGTATCAGGGTTCGCCTATCCCGGCATAGCGGCGGGCGGCGCTCTTACCATCAACGCTCCTTTGACCACCACCGGATCCAGCGAGACTGTCGCAGATACCATTGCCGGTTGCGGCATTTACGTCATCGGCGTTCTGACCATTAACACCTACGGTGCCGGGGTCATAGCTAACGGCGGCAGCGACGCCAACGGTGAGGGCGGAGCGGGTATCGACGCCTACTCCACGGTCAACATAGTTGGCGGCCCGGTAACCGCGACAGGCGGCAGCGGCGGCAGCGGCGGCGCGGGTCTGGTTGCCTATGATTATACGGCAGGCAGTCCAGTTGCCACCGCTATAACGGTCAGCAACGGCGCTTCGCTGGTTGGCAGCGGCGGCAGTGGTGTTGCTGGTGCCGGAGGCGCTGGCGTGCTGACCCCCTACTCTATGGCCGTTAACGGCGGCGGCAACGTCAGTGGTGTTGGCGGCAGTGGCACCGCCTATGGCGGTACGGGAATTGCTGTCGCAACGCCCGTCGGCTTGCTTCCATCCGATCCAGGCAACGGCATTACCGGCAGCTACGGCGGCACCATACAGGGTGTTGGCGGTAATGCCGTACCTGGCAGCAGCGGCTATGGCGGTGCCGGCCTGGAGACCTCACTGCTCTCGATAACCGGCGGCTCCGGCGTTACCGGCACCGGCGGCGACGGTGCCGGCGACAACATTGGCGGGCCAGGAGTTCTGGCGTCCTCAGATATCAGCATTATCGGCGTGAGCGCCAGCACCGGAGCCCAGCTTGTTGGCACGGGTGGTGACGGCGGAAGCGACGGCGACGGCGGCGCTGGCATTACCACCAATGCCGCAATTGAGGCCAACAACGGCGCCTCGCTTACCGGCACCGGCGGCAAAGGCAACGGCACAGGCAGCGGCGGCGACGGCGTAAGCACCGGTAAGACCCTTGACGCGACCGCCCAATCGTCGGTGCATGGCAGCGGTGGTGCTGCTACCGGTAGCGGCGCAGGGGGCGACGGCGTGGTGACCGGTGTTATCCGCGACCCTAAGACCGGCGAGAAGACCGGTACGGCGGATCCCAGCACAGACACCTCCATAGCTGGCAGCGGTAGTGAGATTACCGGCGAAGGCGGCGCGGGCGGCTCTGGTGCGGGCGGCAGCGGTATTGCCATCGGCGGTGGCAAGCCGGATTCAACGATCTCAGCCATTAACGGCACGCGGATAGTGGGCAAAGGCGGCAGGGGCGGCAATCCCAGTGGCCGCGGCGGTGACGGCATCAACGCCGGCGGCGCGGTGCGACCGCAGCACGCCCCCTCTCTAGTCACAGGCCCCGACGGCAGTATCTCCGGCACCGGCGGCGGTGGCGGTACCAGTACGGGCACCAGTCCCGGTGGCGAGGGCGGCACGGGCATCAACACCGGCGGCGGCGACGTTGCTCCGGTTGATCCCGGCGGCGAAGGCGGCACGGTTATCGGCACCGGCGGCTCCGGCGGCGACAGCCCCGGCGGCTCCGGCGGCGAAGGCGGCAGCGGCATCGAGACCGGCGGCGGCGATATTGATAACCCGGGTGGTACAACTGAGGGTACCGGTGGTGCCGGCGGCGACAGCGGCGGCGACAACCCCGGCGGCGAAGGCGGCAGCGGCATCGAGACCGGCGGCGGCGACGTCACCACCAGCGGCGGCTCCACCACCGGCGCAGGCGGCTCCGGCGGCGACAGCCCCTCCGGCACCGGCGGCGAAGGCGGCAGCGGCATCGAGACCGGCGACCCCGA
>JAISMZ010000039.1 GCA_031276475.1 Coriobacteriales bacterium | reverse complement strand
TGGGCCACGTCGGCCGTCTGCGCGACGATGCTTTGCACCTTGCAGACCAGCGGCACCAGCGGCTCGCGGGAACGCGCACAGTTGTGGTCGATCTCAATTGGCGCCATGGGCAACACCTCCCTCAATTGCGGCGGACGACGGAGCAGGGGATGCGGCGAGAGCGGCGGGCGAGGCGGCAGAAAGTGCGGCTATTCTATCGATCAGGACGGTGATGTCCAGGGCGACCGGGCATTTCTCCACACAGCGGCCACAGCCCACGCACAACGACTTGCCATAACGCTCCTCAAAGAAGCAGAGCTTGTGCATGAAGCGCTGGCGTACGCGCGCGGCCCTGCTGGCGCGCGGGTTGTGGTGACCAGCCATCTCGGTGTAGGCCGAAAACATACAGCTGTCCCAGCAGCGAAACCGCTCCCCCTCCTTCATCCGATTCTCCTGACTGATATCAAAGCAGTGGCAGGTGGGGCAGACAAAAGTACAGGTACCGCAAGTGATACATTTTTTAGCTATTTCGTCCCAGAGCGGGTGCTCGTAGAGCTCGTCAAGTTTCTCCTTAATGCCCTCGGCGTTAACCTTGAGCGTGCAGGCACTGCGCACCAGGGAGGGAGCAGGTTCTAATGGAGAGGACGGCTCCCTTTTTTCGCCTTCCTGCTGAAGATACTCCTGCCAGTTGGCGAGCGCGGCGCGACCCCTCTCCGTCTGAGCATTTACCAGCCAACCGCTGCCGTCAGTCAGGGCGTTGAGCTGGATGTCCGCAGCCGGCGCGGTGTTGGGGTCAAGGCCCATCGAATCGCAGAAACAGGTCTCGGCAACCTCGGTGCAGCCGATGGCAACGGTCGTCAGCAGCGCGCGTCGGGCTCCGTAGAACTCGTCGTCATAGCCCTTGGTAAGAAAGACGTCGTCCATGCACTCGATGCTGCGCATGTCGCAGGAGCGCAGTCCGAAGACAACGACCGCGTCGGCATCGTGGATCGGATCGATCCAGGCACTGCCCTCGGCGTCAACGCCGTAGCGATACATCTTTTGGGTCTGGGGAAACAGCAGGTCCTTGGGCGGCATCGTGGTGTTCACCAGGCTTAGCGAGGCGTCGATGAAGGCCTGTCTGCCCACCTGCTGGTAGAGCGCAAAACAACTCGTCGTCGTGTCGTCACGGCGCGCCGGCAGATAAACCCGCGCCCGCTTTGAGAGGCTGTTCAACAGCTCGTCCAAGTGTTCTCTTTTTAGCAACATGGCACACCTCCCTACATAAATTCCTCAACGTCACCCGTATCGTAGCGGCCCAACGCGTTGTCCAGTTCGCTGGTAAGCCCCTCTTCGCCAGCGGCAAACAGGGTGTTCAGGTCCTTGATCATCTTGCGGTTGACCTCCATCAGTGGCAGTTCCATCGGGCAGGCACGCGCGCACTCGCCGCACTCAACGCAGCGGTCGGCAATGTGAAAGACGCGCGTCAGATTGTAAAAGCGGTTCTCGTTGAGATTGTTCTGCTTGCCCTGCCAGCCGGCGCGCTGCTGGTCGACAAAGCATTCGCGGCAGGTGCAGACCGGACAGACTTCACGACAGGCATAGCAGCGAATGCAGCGGCTGAAGGCCTCGTCAAAGTGTTCGCGTCGCTGCTCGCGGCGCATCGCCTCAACGGCTTCAACCTCGGCAAAGCGCGCCGTCTGCGAAGCGACAATGGTCTCGAAGGCGCCCTCCGGCTCCTCGCCGAGCATCTCGTCGTAGACGACGGGATTGGGGTGCGTGCAGCTCTTGCAGCGGTCGAGCGTCTCGCCACTGAGGCGCTCCTTCATACCGCCACAGGGAATGCCCAGCAAGAAGAGCTGCTCGCGCTTGATCTGGTTGTCGGCGAGCATCCGGTTGATGCCTCGTGCCTCGCAGCCGCGCACCGCCACGGCGACCCTGCCCGCGCCTTGCTCCGTAAAGGCATATTTTGCGAGTATATTAATACAGTAGTCGTTGAACACGATCTCGTCGGCCTGCGCCGGCTCGCTGATGAACAGCGGCGTGGTCTGGTTGACAAAGCGTCCAGCGCCCCAGGCAATGACCTCGGTGACCTCTTCCGATTCCAACAGCTGCCGTGCGCGTTCGCGGAGCTTTTCCTCGATGTCGGTCATCGTGCCTCACCGCCTTTGGCGGCGGGGGCGAAGGCGGCAGGCGCGGGGGCGGGGGCGGACGATGCGGAGGTGGTGGGTGCAACCGTTGATGCGGTGGTGGTGGGTGCAACCGTTGAGGCGGCGGGGGCGGGGGCGGGGGCGGACGATGCGGAGGTGGTGGGTGCAACCGTTGATGCGGCGGAGGCGGTGGGTGCAACCGTTGAGGCGGCGGGGGCAGGCGCGGGGGAGGTGGCCACAGAAGACGAAACGGCGGCAAATGCCGCCGGGTCGGGCACGTAGGGGCCCAGCGCGCGCACCTGCTCGCAGACTGCGATGACGGTATCGCGAAACTTGGCGGCCTCGGAGCCAGAGATCCAACGCACCTGAAAGCGTTCCGGCTCAAGCCCGGTAAACTCCAACAGCCGCTTGAAGGCCATCAGGCGGCGTTTTGCAAAGTAGTTGCCCGAGACATAGTGGCAGTCGCCGGGATGGCAGCCGCAGACCAACACGCCGTCCATGCCTTTGTTCAGTGCGGCGAGCACGTGCTGAGGGTTAACGCGCCCCGAGCAAGGCACGCGCAGCACGCGGACGTTCGCGGGATAACTCATCCGGTTCAGGCCCGCCAGATCAGCGCCGGAATAGGTGCACCAATGACAGGCAAAGGCCAGAATCGCCGGCTCGAAGTCTGATGTCGCCGCAGGGTCGGAAACCGGCGCCGCGGCGGGCGCTGCGCCGGGAGCCACGGCGGGGGCTGTACCGGGAGCCGCGGCGGGGGCTGTACCGGGCGCTGGGGCGGCGGGCGCACCGTCAGCGGCAGCGGCTCCCACGACGGGTGCGGGTGCGGGTGCGACGTCATTCTCCACAACTACCACTGACATAGCGCGTCAACCTCCTTCATGATCTGCTCGTCGGAAAAGCCGCGCAGGTCCATCGCGCCGGGACGGCAGGCGACGGTGCAGGCCCCGCAGCCCTGACAAAGCCCCGGATTGACCTTTGAGATGGTGCGTCTGACCTGCTGGGAATTCTCGCGCAGACTGGCTTCTTCGAGCGTGATGGCCGTATAGGGGCAGATTGCCACGCAGGCGCCGCAGCCGTTGCAGAGCGCCACGTCGGAAACAGCGATCATCGCGTTTGAGGCCAATTCGTCTTTGCTGAAGAGGATCACGACCTTCATCGCGGCGGCCGAGGCCTGCGCCACGGTGTCGGGGATGTCCTTGGGCCCTTGGCAGGTGCCGGCGAGGTAGACGCCTCCGGAATTTGTCTCAACCGGACGCAGTTTAGGATGGGCTTCAGTCAGCCAGAGATCTTTGTCGCGCGTGATGCCGAGCATGCTGCCGAGTGCGTCGGCAGCGGCAGCGGGCACCATTGCCGTCTCTAACACCACCATATCGGCCGCGACCGTCACCTGCGCGCCAGACAGCGTGTCCTCGCCCTGGCAGACAAGTTTGCCGTCCTGACGATAGATCTTGGAGATGCGTCCGCGCAGGTAACGAGCCCCGTCGCGCTGGGTGTTCATATAAAACTCGTCGTAGCCCTTGCCCGGCGTGCGCACGTCCATATAAAAGACGTAGCAGCGGCCGTCGGGAATTTTATCGAGGTATTGGTGCGCATGCTTGGCGCCGTACATGCAGCAGGCTCGCGAACAGTAGCTCCGGCCCTTCTCCGGATCGCGCGAGCCAACACACTTGACGATGACCAGGCTTTTTGGCTCGGTGTTATCCGAAGGACGCAGAATGTGACCCTCGGTGGGGCCGGAGGCGTTAACCAGCCGCTCAAACTGAAGTCCCGAGATGATGTCTTTAAAGCGGCCGCCGCCGTACTCGCCGTAGATCTCCTCCCAGTCTATCAGCTGATAGCCGATGGCCACAATGATCGCCCCATAGGTTTCGGTGTTCACTGTGTCAACATCGTCAAAGCGAATTGAGTTGACGGGGCAGAGCTTGTCGCAAACACCGCATTTGCCCTCCGTCAGCTTGCGGCAGTGCGCGGCGTCGATAGTCGGTTTGCTGGGCACCGCCTGGGCAAAGGGCTTGTAGATCGCCTTGCGCTGGGCCAACCCCTG
>JAISMZ010000032.1 GCA_031276475.1 Coriobacteriales bacterium | reverse complement strand
CAGCCCCAGATAACTCATCGCGGCTTCTGCCAGGATGGCGTTGGAAAGCCCTATGACCAGGGCCGAGAGCAGTATCGGGCCCAGATTGGGCAGGATATGGCGGGTGATGATCCGCAGCGGGCCGGCCCCAAAGACCTGCGCCATGCTGACGAAGTCGAGATTGCGGTATTGCAGCGTTGAGCTGCGGGTGATGCGGGTGTAGCCGGGGATGAAGAGGATCAATAATGCGATGATTATCGTATAGTTACTGGTGGGTAGCACGGCCATCATGATCAGGGCCAGCAGGATCCCCGGAAAGGCACTGAGGGCATCCATCACGCGCATCACGACTTCGCTCGTCGCCGAGCCGAGCGCGCTTTGGCCACTGATGTATCCGATGCATATCCCAATGCTGCCGCCGACGAGCGCGCTGCCGAGCACCGTTACGGCCGCTACCAGCAAGGTAAAGCGTCCGCCGACCATCACCCGGCTTAAGACGTCGCGGCCAAAGGAGTCGGTGCCCAGGGGATGGGCAAACGACGGCGCCAGAAACTGTTCGTCGGTGACCATCAGATCCGGCGGGTAGGGCGTGTAAAAAAAGCTCAGCAGCGTCAGGCCGATGAGCAGCGTCGCGAGTGCCAGGCCGATTCGTGAGTCGGTGTTCATCGCTGCCTCACCGCAGCCTGATTCGCGGGTCTATCAGCTTGATGGCAATATCTACCAGGGTGTTTGCGGCAACAACGGCGCAGGCGATATACATCACCAAAACCTCCACCATCGGAAAATCGCGATAGCTGATGGACGAAACCAGAAGGCGACCGATGCCGGGGACGCTGAACACCGACTCAACGATGATGCTGCCGGCAAAAACGTCCCCGACAATCATCCCCAGCATCGTCAGCGCCGGGATAAGAGAGTTTTTCAGGGCATGGCGGCGCAGTACCTGGCCGGCCGTATTGCCTTTGCCCAGGGCCGTCTTGATGTAATCGAGCTGTAACTGCTGGACGATGCTGTCGCGCAGGTATTTGGCAGCCATGCCGGCACAGGGGATGGCAATCGCCAGGGCCGGCCAGAACAGATAACCCAAAAAGCCCAGCAGGTCATCGCTGAGAGGGACGTAGCGGCCCGCGACAAAAAGACGCAGCCCTAATCCAAATACCCAGATCAGCAGTACTGCCAGAAAAAAACCGGGAATGGAGATGCTCAGTGTGGAGAAGGCCGAGACCACGCGGTCGATCCAGGAGCCGGAAAAGCGCGCCGCCAGCAGCGCCAGCGGCACCGCTATCAGCGCCATCAAGACGATTGCCAGCGCGGCTAAAGTGGCCGTCACGGGGATATAGGAGGTCAGCATCTCGTTGATCGGTTGGTGGTATTTTATCGACTCTCCGTTATCGCCGCTGAGAAAGCCGCCCAGCCAGGAGACGTATTGTTCCGGCAGGGGACGGTCGAGCCCCAGGCTGGTTCTGAGGGCGTCGATCTGTGCCACCGAGGCTTCCTGCCCCAGTATGACCCTCGCCGGGTCGCCAGGAAGAATGGCGAAGGCGGCGAAGGTCATCAGGGAGACGAGCAGCAGCGTCAGTAGGGCGGTGAGCAGTCTTTTAAGGGCAAAGCGCATCTCAGATGCTCCTTGAAGTCAGCGGTGTGCTAATAGGGACCGGCCTGTCAGACAGGGGCCGCCTTACTCCACCTTCTTGATCAGCGAGAAGTCGAGCACGGCATAAATCGGGTAACTGACCAGACCGTCAAAGTGGTTGTTGATCGCCGAGAGTCCGGCAATGTCTTGGATGAAGACGCTGGCGGCCTCCTCGGAGAGGATCTGTTGGGCTTCCTTGTAGAGGCTGGCTTTCTTGCTCTCATCGAGGGCGGCTACGGCTTCGTCGTATTTGGCGTCGAAGGCAGGGCTCTTAAAGTTAAAGAAGTTGTCCTCGGCATCGGAGCGGTAGCGGGAGAGCTCGCCGCCCGGAGAAAGCGAGGCACCGCCGACGCTGACCACCGTGGCCTGGTAGTTGCGGTTGCCATAGACATCCTCCAGCCACGTTGCCCAGTCATACTGCTTGATGGTGGCGCTGACGCCGATGGCCGCCAGTTGGTTGACTATCACCTGGGCGGTATCAACGTGCACCACGTAGTTGGAGGGCACGGCTATCTCTAAATCAAAACCGTCCGCATAGCCAGCGTCGGCCAGCAGCTGCTTGGCCTTCTCCACATCTGCTGGGTAGGCGTTGGTCAGGCTGGCGTTGAAATATTTGGCCAGGCCGGGGATGATCGGGGTACCAACGGGCGTGCCATAGCCGCCAAAGGCCTGGTCGATGATCTGCTTTTTGTCCACCGCGTAGCTTAAGGCCTGGCGCACGCGCGGATCCTTCAGCGGCTCGTAGTCGTTGTTCAGCGCCAGCAGCTGCACCGCGTTGGAGTTGCGCTGGATGATGTTGTAGACAGACTCGTCCACCGAGGTGATGCTGTCGGCCGCGAGCGCCGAGCCGTCGATGTTGCCGCTTTGCAGCGAGAGCAGGGTGGCGTTGGAGTCGGCATGGTTGATGATCGAAACCTTGTCCAGGTGGGGCAGACCTTCCTGCCAGTACTCGTCAAACTTGCTCAGCACCAGTTCCTGCTGGGGCGCATAGCTCTCAAACTTAAACGGCCCGGTGCCTATTGGATGGGACTCATGCTCGGTGTAGTCGGCAGGGATGATGGCGTTGGTTACAAAGGCGGTAAACTCGGTGTTCGCTTCCTTTAAGGTGATGGTGATATCGCCGGCTTCGGTGACGTCCACCTTCTCGATATTGGCGAACGCGGCCGACGAGCCGTGCGCGAACTCGCCGCTTAAGGCCTGGTCAAAGGAGTAGCGTACGTCTGCCGGCGTCACCTCGTTGCCGTTGTGAAACTTGACGCCTTTGCGCAGCTTAAAGCTGTATGTCTTGCCCGCGTCCTTTACCTCATAGCTTTCGGCGACGGCAGGAAAGAAATTGCCGTCCTTATCAGATTTAAGCAGGCCTTCAAAGATGTTGAAGAGGACGATGCCCTTGGCGTCGCCACCGACGACCAGATAGGGGTCGAGGGAGTCGATCTCGGCATTGGTGCCAAAGCGGAATTCGCCGCCGCCGGCCTTAGAGGTGTTGCCTGAGGCGCTGGCAGAACTCGTGGCCGAGCCGCTGGCAGAAGCTTGGTTGCCGCCTGACCCGCCGCTGCAGCCCGCGAGCAGCAGGCTGGTGGCCAGCAGGGACGCGATCATTACGGAGAAGGCCGCCCTGAGGCGCCTGGACGGCAGGGATAGTGGGTTTTTCACAAGGTGCTCCTTTACTCGATGTCTGATGGAAAACACCAGGTTGAGCCAAGACTGATTATCCGGTTGGGGTATTTGTTTGCCGAATCGTGATAAAGTAGGTCAGCCTGGATGGATGGAGGCGCACATACAGGCCTGGTTAATCCCTAATCGGTTAACCGTTGCTGTATGTGCCCCGGCATCAGCATCAAACAACAGAGGAACAGGGAGGTGCAGACGCTTTTGCTTTGGATCAGGGCCAGGCTGGCGGTGGTCGACGGGGCTTTCGCCGCTACGGTGGCCGTTGAGCCAGTCGCCGCCGCGGTGGCCGCCACGGTTGCCATAGCTGTTACGGCTGTGAGGGCCGCCACGTCTGTCGTCTTGGTCTGCACGCGCATCCTCCCTTCCGGGGATCGTCCTGCGAAGCCTGCGCTCGCGTCTTGCTGAATACAGGTAAACTTATAAGATAAGTAAAGTTATGAATGGAGTGTAGCAGGCCACCAACGGTCTGTCAAGGTCATAAGTATTTGTAATACTAGTAATCTTATAAAATTATCGGTATACTGATACTGCCAACAACAGAAGGAGACCGTTATGAGCCAAAACACCAGCGCAACTCCGGCCCTCAGCAGGCGGGATTCTTTCCTGCTGGTCTTGACCATCGTCGTCATCGAGTTCGTCAGCGGCTATCTTCAGGGTTTTTACGAGCCGCTGCTGCCCAAGTTCTCCTCGGAGCTTGGGGTCGATGCCTCCAATCTCTCGCTGTTCAACGTCTTGCCCACGGCGGTCGGTGCGCTGTTCGTACCCTTCTTCACCCGCCTCGGCGACATCCGCGGATACCGCAAGATACTGCGCGTCGCCATCATCGCCGTCTTTTTGGCGAGCATCGTGCTGCTCGTCGGTGTGCTCGTGCGCTCCTGGCCGCTGGTCTGTGTGGGTCGTCTGTTCTTCGGCGCCGTGCCGGTCTGGCTGCCGCTGCATATCGCCCTGGTCCACGCCAAGACGGTGGGGGAGCGGGCGACGCGGGCGGTCAGCGCCATCGTCGCGACGGTAACCGTCGGCACGGTCTTTGGCACGGCAACCTCCGGCCCGCTTTACGAGCTGTTAGGCCAGTCGCTTGCGGCAACCGTTATCGTCGTTCCCGTGCTGGCTTTGGTCGCCGTACTGCTGGTGCTCTTTGTGATGCCGGAGTTCATCAGCGGCGCTCATCCGCATCTGGACAAGCTGGGCTTCGTGCTTTTGGCCGTGGTGATGTTTTTGGCGATCCTCGGCTTTGTTGAGGTGGTAGAAGGCGGTCTGGATTCCGCCATCGGCGCGGCATTGCTGGTGGCAGCCCTGGTGGTCGGCGTAATCTGGTTTCGCTATGAGAAGCGCCAGCAGTATCCGGCGATCGACGTCCGGCTGCTGCTCAGCCGGAGCATGGCGCCGCTCTACATCGCCGCCATCTGCATGGGCGCGGTGTTCTTTGGCTTCCTCTCGCCAATCGCCACCTATCTGGCCCATCCGCCCGCGGCGGGCTTCGGTTTTGGCTTTGAGCCGCTCTATCAGTCGCTGGCCCAGACCGCGATCCTCTTCTGCACCGTCATCGCGGCCATCTCGGTGCCGCTGATCCTCAAAAAGCTGAGCCCAAAGGCGGCGCTGGCGACCGGTTTTATCCTCGGCATCATCGGCTTTGTGCAGTTCGCCCTGCTGCCCGACTCGCTGCCGCAGCTGGTTGGCTTCATCGTGCTGATTGGCCTCGGAATCGGCATCATCAGCGCCGCGATCCCGGTGCTGATCCCAGAACGCGCTCCCCAAGACCAGCGCGGCATCGCCACGGGGCTGTTCAATTCCTCGCAGACCCTCGGCGGCGCCCTCGGCGGCGGGCTGTTCCTCTCGCTGCTCAAGATCGGCAGCATCCAGGGCGCCGACGCGGCCTCAACAATCACCAAAACAGGCTATGATTGTGTCTGGTTTGCCTGCGCGGCGTTTTTTGTCATCGGCCTGGTGGTCGTCGTCGTGTTTTTAGCCAGGGAGGACAGGCG
>JAISMZ010000194.1 GCA_031276475.1 Coriobacteriales bacterium | reverse complement strand
CGCCTGTTTGAGGGGCGCAGCGCGGTGGACAATTTGCGACTGGTTGTCGGTCGCGCCTGCGCCGAGCCGCAGATCCGCGCGTTGCTGAGCGCCGTTTTGCCCGCCGACGCGTTGGATAAGCCCGTCGCCGAGCTTTCCGGCGGAATGCGCCGCCGTGTGGAGCTCTGTCGGGCACTGGCAGCTGACGCGCAGCTGCTGCTGCTTGACGAGCCCTTTGCCGGCCTTGATGACGCGAGCCACGCCGCCGCCCTGTCGCTGACCCGTGCCCATCTTGGCGAGCGCACCCTGCTGCTCGCCAGCCACGACCGTCAAGACGCCAAGACGCTCGCGGCCGAGGTTATCATTTTGCGCCATCCACCCGCTCAGGCGCCCGCAAATCCCCCGCAGATTACCAGCAAAGTGCCCGCCTGCGCTTGACCCTGCCGCCGCACATGGTAGAATAGTCATTCGCCCGCAGACAGCAGCACGTCGCGAGGCGGTAAGGTCGGGTAGCTCAGTTGGTAGAGCAGAGGACTGAAAATCCTCGTGCCGGCGGTTCAAGTCCGTCTCCGACCACCATACAACCCGCGGTTTTGGCGTGAGCCAAATCGCTTTGACAGGCGTGAGTGGCTCGGACGGACACAGAAGCCTGGCGCCGCAGACTACCAGGCCCGACCGCGCGTCGGGCCTGCTTGCTAAGGAGGTTCGTTGTTCGGTATCGGCGGCATGGAGCTGGCCATCATACTGATATTCGGCTTTCTGATCTTCGGACCGGATAAGCTGCCTCAGGTCGCCAAGACCGTCGTTCGCTTTGTCCAACAATTCCGCAGCGCCCAGGAGCAGATGACCGAGGTGATCAAAAAAGAGGTCGTCGAGCCAATGAAGGATCTCGAGCCACTGGTCAATCCCTTCTCCGGCATCGACCTCAGCCTGGATGACTCCAAGAAGAAAGAAGATGTGGAGAAAGGCGCGCCGTCGTCCGCCGGCAAATCTTCCGGCGCCGCCGGCGCGGCGGCCGTCACGAAGCCGGTCGCCGCCGCTGCCGCCAGCGCAGCGGTCAGCACAAAGCCGGTTGCAGCTACAGCTGCTGCGCCCGCCTCCACAAGTAAGTCTGATGCTGCCACCCGTGCCGCAGTCAGCTCCCCCAAGCCATCCTTTGCCGAGCGCCGCGCCGCGATGGAGCGCGAAATGCAGGCTGACAAAGCGGCGGGAGAGAGTGGAGAGGATACCTAGATGCCCATCGGTCCCGCACGGATGTCGCTTTGGGATCACCTCAGCGAGTTGCGCCGCCGCCTGACGGTGGTTGTCGTGGCGATCATCGTGGTTGCCTGTGTAGCCTATCTATTCTCACCACAGATAGGCATGTTTCTGCTCCATCCGGTGGCCGCGAACTTTCCCAATCCTGATGAGTTGCCCCTTGAAGAACTGGTGCAGCAGACGGTGGCTTTGGAGGCTTTCACCCCCTTTGGCGTGCGCTTTTTCATCTCCTTTATCTCTGCGCTGGTGGCTACCACGCCCATCTGGATCTGGCAGCTGCTGGCCTTCTTTTTGCCGGCGCTCAAGCCTTCGGAACGCAAATGGGTGGTGCCAACCTTCTTTGTCGCCGTGGCGCTCTTTTGTGTGGGCATCGTCTTTTGTTACCTGGTGATCCTCGACCCCGCCTTTGGCTGGCTGCTGGAGCAGGCGCAGGGCTTTACCACCGTCTTGCCGGAGATCAACAGCTATATCCACACAATATTGCTTTTTGAGATAGCATTTGGATTCGCCTTTGAGCTGCCTCTGGTGGTTTTTTACCTGACGCTGTTCAACATCGTTCCCTACAAGAAGCTGCGCGCCAGCTGGCGCGTGGTCTATGTGGTGCTGATGGTGTTTTGCGCGGTAGTCACGCCGGACGCCAATCCGGTTACGATGATCCTGATGTTTTGCGCGATGTCCGTGCTCTACGAGGCCTCTCTGCTGCTCTCGCGCATCGCCCTGAGTCGCCGCCTCGCCCGCCAAAAGGCCGCCGAAGCCGCCGAAGCCGAGAGCTGACAAAAGGGACGGTACGATCTTGTCAACTCCAAAGAAAAGCTGAGCGATGCACGAGATGTCATTGATGCAGGGCGTTTTGGACGCTGTGGAGAAGACCGCCCGCGAAGCCGGTGCTGCGAGCGTCGTGGAGGTGCGTCTGACCATCGGTACTATGGCCGAGGTGGAGCCTGACGCCCTCCGCTTCGCCTTTGAGGTGCTCACAGATGATACCCTGTGCGCGGGGGCAAAGCTGGAGATCGCCGAGGTTGAGCCACGCTCGCGCTGTCTACAGTGCGGCGAGGAGTTTGCGCACGACCGCTTTCATCGCGCCTGCCCGGCCTGCGATGCCCTCGCAACCGAACTTATCGCCGGCCGCGAGATGTATGTCAGCTCGATAGAGATCGAGGAACAGGGAGTGTGACAGACACTCTCCGCGTCCCGCGTCTGCGCATCGCCCATTGGTTATAATGGCAAAGAGACCAGCTGAGGAGAGCAGAGATTTGCCGCACGTCGAGATCAATAAACCGATTTTGGAGCATAACGACCGCCTGGCGGCTGCCAACCGGGCCACGCTCAGTGAGCACGGCGTCTTCATGTTGGACCTGCTTGCCTCGCCGGGTGCGGGTAAGACCTCGTTGATCCTGGCCACCATCGAGCAGCTGCGGCAACACCTGAACATCGCCGTCATCGAGGGCGACATCGCCTCCGACGTGGACGCCCAGCGCGTTAAAGCCTGCGGCGTGCCAGCCGTGCAGATAAACACCGGCGGCGCCTGTCATCTGGAGGCGGCAATGATCCAGCGAGCATTGGCGGTGCTCGAGCTGGAAAAGCTCGACCTGATCATCGTCGAGAACGTGGGCAACCTGGTCTGCCCAACCGACTTCTACCTCGGCGAGGACGCCAAGGTGATGATCCTCAGCGTGCCCGAAGGCCATGACAAGCCGCTCAAATATCCCGGCGTCTTTCAGGTGGCGGAGGCGGTGGTCTTAAACAAGGTGGACACCATGGCGGTCTTCAACTTTGACGAACGGCAGTTTCGCCTGGATGTTTCGCGCCTGAACCCCCAGGCGACGGTCTTTCCCGTTGTTGCCGCCGGCGCTGCGGCGGGCAGGGGCATTAAGACCTGGACGCAGTGGCTGGCAGCGCGCGTACAGGCAAAGCGCGATGGGGCGCAACAGTGACGAGCGGCAATGACACAGGGGGACGGTTCTTTTGTCCTGACACAGAGGCTTGTTCTGACACAGAGGCTTGTTCTGACACAGAGGGACGGTTCTTTTGTGTTCCTGGATGCAATCATTCATTGAATACAACGGTGTTGCCAGGAACACAA
>JAISMZ010000180.1 GCA_031276475.1 Coriobacteriales bacterium | reverse complement strand
CAGTACAACCGTTCGCCCTCGATGGTCTCACTGATCCTGATCACTCTGGTCACGGTGCTTACCGGAGCGATGGGTCTGATAGATGACGCCGCCAAGGTGGTAAAGGAGCGCTCACTGGGCCTGCGCCCCAACGCCAAGATGGTCTGCCTGACGCTGATTTCGGTGTCGTTTTGTCTGGCCGCAGTAAACCTCGTGGGTATTCAGCCAACCGTGCAAATTCCCTTCCTGCCGCCCATCGACCTCGGCGTGCTGAGCACCACGATACCGCTCGGTTCCGATGCGGCGCTGCGCATACCCTGGCTTTACCTGGTCTTTGTCTTCTTACTGATGGCCGGCATGGCCAATGCCGTTAATCTGGTGGATGGCCTGGATGGTCTGGCCGCGGGCACGGTGATGATCGCGATGCTGGTGATGGCGGCCATCGCCTATCGCACCGACCAGCTCAACCTGGCACTGTTTGCCGGTGCGGTCTGCGGCGCCTGCGTGGGCTTTTTGTGGTTTAACGCCCACCCGGCGCAGATCTTCATGGGCGATACCGGCTCGCTGGCCTTAGGCGCGGCCTTTGCCGGTCTGGCGGTGCTGACCAAGACCGAGGTCATTTCGCTGGTGGTTGGCGGCATCTTTGTGATTGAGGCCCTGAGCGTGATAATCCAGGTGGTCTACTTTAAGGCCACTCACCGCCGCGTCTTTTTAATGGCTCCGCTGCACCACCACTACGAACAAAAAGGCCTCAGCGAGATAACCGTGGTAATCCGCTTTTGGATAGTCACTGCGCTGCTCGCCGCCATCGGCTTCGCACTGTTCTTCTCACAGAGCCTGCAATATTCTTTATAATTAAGCCGGACCACAAAGGAGATCCCGATTGGGCCATCCTTAGATCAGTTACCGCATAGGAGCCGTCTTGGTTGTCAGTATCGTTACAGCGCTCGCCTTTCAAATTGTTATTCCATTTATTATAATGGCGATGCTGGTGCGCTCCCTGGCCGTTACCGCGCCACGCCAGGCGAACTTTCGCGGCATCTTAGTTTATAGCGGATTAGGAATAGTATGGTTTGTCTGGCTGGTTTCGTTTTGGGTGGGTGCACATCTGCTTGTGGCGGCAGGTATTGAGCAACCCGCCTGGATCAGTTACTGCATACCGTTGTTCCCGCTGGTCTCTGGTGCCTGCGCCTTTGGTCTTTTTGACGACTGGGTGGGCGACAGGGATGCCAAGGGTTTTCGCGGGCACCTTCGGGCGCTGCTCTCCGGTGTGCTTACCACCGGCGGCCTGAAGATGCTGGGCATCGGTTTTTTGAGCCTGTTTACGACGGTCTCGCTGTTTTGGAACGGCATCGTCGCCGTGCCACGCATCGTTTTGGCGACCTGCGTGATAGCCTTAATGGCCAACTTCATGAACCTCTTTGACCTGCGTCCAGGACGTTGCGGCAAGGTCTATCTGGTCGCTTTGGCGCTGGCCGTGCTGGCCGTGGCCACCAGTGCTCTGGTCTCGCTGCCTGCGGCGGACATCGTTGCCCTGGCCCTGGCGGGGATCGGCCCGCTCGTTGCGGTCTGGCGCTTTGACCTCGGTGAGAAGGGCATGCTCGGTGACGCCGGCGCCAACTCGATGGGAGCTTTTCTCGGCTACCTCTATGCGACGACGCTGCCACTTTGGGGCCTGGCCGTGCTCACCGCTGTGCTTGCGGTGTTGAATGTTGCTTCCGAGAAGGTTTCGTTCTCAAAGGTCATTGAGGGCAATCGCGTTTTGGTCTTTCTCGACAACCTGGGGCGCAAGAGGGGCGGTCGCCCGGGAGGCGCCGATTAAAGCTTCCCACCCCACGGAACTCAGTCGCTTCGCTCCTTCAAGTTTCGCGGGGCCTTGGGGAGTGCGTCAGATTCCGAGCCAGGGAGCACTAAATCGTGGGCGCGTATCGGGTTGCTGTGCAGTGTTTCCCTTTGCCCTCGATTTAGTGCTACCTGACTCAGAAGTTGGCCGTGCGATGATTAATCGGCGCCTCCCTGGCGACCGCCCCGCCGCTGCCGCACGCTCGCTCTGGGCGGGTTTGTGGTATCGTAGGAGACACGCAGTCGGAGCTTCTTTTAATACAGCTCGGGGTAAAATGAGGAAGGACAGGCTTAATGGCAAAGCACATCTTTGTAACCGGTGGTGTGGTCTCATCGCTGGGCAAGGGCATCACGGCTTCTTCGCTGGGGCATCTGCTCAAAGCGCGCGGCTACAAGGTCACCATCCAAAAGGTTGATCCCTATCTGAATGTCGACCCCGGTACCATGAGTCCCTTTCAACACGGCGAGGTCTTTGTCACCGACGACGGCCACGAGGGCGACCTCGATCTGGGCCACTATGAGCGCTTCATCGACGAGAACCTCAGCCGCGAGTCCAACTTCACAGCCGGTGCCATCTACCAGTCGCTGATCATGCGCGAACGGCGCGGTGATTTTCTCGGCGGCACGGTGCAGGTCATCCCGCACGTCACCAATGCCATTCGCGACCGTCTGGAGCGGATCGCCTCCCAAAGCAATGCCGACATTGTGATAACCGAGTTTGGTGGCACCATCGGCGACATCGAGGGCCAGCCCTTCATCGAGGCGGCGCGGCAGTTTAAGATGGCCAAGGCGGTCAACGACGTGATCTTTGTGCACGTTACGCTGGTGCCCTATATTGCGACGGCCCACGAGGTAAAGACCAAGCCCACGCAGCACTCGGTAAAGGAGCTGCGCTCGATGGGCGTTCAACCCGACTTCATCGTCTGCCGCAGCGACCACCAGGTGACCGATAATGTGAGAAGTAAGATAGCACTATTTTGCGACGTGCCCGAGGCCAACGTGCTTTCCTGCATCGATGCCGCCAGCATCTACGAGGTACCACTGGATTTGCACGAGCAGGACTTTGACACCAAGGTGCTGCGCAAACTGGGGCTTGAGGTTGGCCAGATCGATCTGCGCGACTGGAACTCCTTCATCACCAAAATGCGCAAGCTGGCAGGGCCGGTGGACATCGCGGTGGTGGGCAAATACGTCTCGCTGCCCGACGCCTATCTGAGCATCATCGAGGCGCTGGCCCACGCCGGCGTGCACCACGGCCGCAAGGTCAACGTCCATCTGATTGACGGCGAGACGCTCAAAGAAGACGGCGTTGCCGAGAAGCTCTCGGCGATGGACGGCGTGCTGGTTCCCGGCGGCTTTGGTGCGCGCGCCTTTGAGGGCAAGATTGCCGCTATCCGCTACGCCCGCGAGAACAAGCTGCCGTTTTTGGGTATCTGCCTGGGGCTGCAGGCCGCGGTCTGCGAGTTCGCCCGCAACGTTGCCGGCATGAAGGATGCCAGCTCGGCGGAGTTTGAGTTGGAGTTGGGCCACGAGCTGGAGTTCCCGGTGATCGACCTGATGCCCGAGCAGGAAGACATCGACGACCTCGGCGGCACGATGCGCCTCGGTGCCTATCCCTGCAAGTTGCGCGAGAAGACCCTGGCGATAGCGGCCTACGGCGAGCCGCTGATCTATGAGCGCCACCGCCACCGCTACGAAGTGAACAACGTTTTTCGCGAGCGGCTGATAGCGGCCGGCCTGATAATCAGCGGTGTCTCCCCCGACGAGCGGCTGGTAGAGATGATCGAGCTGAAGGATCACCCCTGGTTCGTCGCCAGCCAGGGCCACCCGGAGTTCAAAAGCCGCCCGACGCGCTCGCATCCGCTGTTCCGCGAGTTCGTGCGCGCGGCGATAGCTCATCGGGACAGGCCAGCTAAGGGTGCAAGGGGATAGCGATGGCCGAGCGAGGCAACGGGCAACCGGATCTCAATAAGGGCAAACCTGTGGAGACGGACGCGGCGCCAGGGCTTGACGAGCAGCGTCTGCTAAACACTTTCTTTGAGCTGGTGCGTATCGCCTCGCCCTCGCATTACGAGGCCGACGTTGCCGCCTACTGCCAGGCGGTTCTGCTCGATGCCGGCTGGCAGGTGACGATTGACGACAGCGCGGCCGTCACCGGCTCAGATACCGGCAACCTGACGGCGACGCTGGCCGGCAGTGCGGCGACCAGGGGGGCCGCCGCCGCGACCGGCGGGGTTGCGGCCGCCGCGACCGCGACCTCGCCCACAGCCGCCGACCACCTCTTCTTCTCCGCGCATCTGGACACCGTCGAGCCGGCCAGCGGCATCGTGCCGGTGCTCAGCGATGGCGTCATCCGTTCGGCCGGCGCCACGATCCTCGGCGGCGACGACAAGGCCGGCGTGGCGGCACTGTTGGAGATGGCCCGCGTCCTCGGCGAGAGGGCGCGCCGTCCTCCTCCACAGGCATTGCAACGGCCGCTGCC
>JAISMZ010000125.1 GCA_031276475.1 Coriobacteriales bacterium | reverse complement strand
CGTGCCAGGCCTTATGCACAAAATGGGTGTCGGTCGAGACCGAGTAGATATTTGCCCCAATGGCCTTAAACTCATCGTAGCGCTCGGCCAGATCGCCCAGCTCCGTGGGGCAGACAAAGGTAAAATCGGCGGGGTAAAAGACAAACACCGACCAACTACCCAAAATATCCGCGCGGCTGACCTCCTTAAAATCTCCGTCGACAAACGCCTGCACCGTAAAATCGCTTACTTCTTTCCCAATCAATGACATGACTGGCTCCTTTCGTTATTTGTGGAGGCTAACGTGCCGTATTGCCCGTTAACCCTGACTCCTTATTACTACCTGCATAACCCTTGCAGCTCTGACAGACGCCGGCAAAATACATCGTGCGCTCCAACACCGCTACGCCGGTGCTTTGCTCAATCGCCCGGTCAAGCTGGGCGACAAGTTTGGGCGGCAGTGAGCCGTCGGTGTCAAAGATGCGACCGCAGACCCTGCAGATGACGTGCAGATGGTCATGGGTCTTCGGATCAAAGCGGTCCGGCTCTCCGGCAAAGGACAGACGCAGTATCTCGCCGTCGTCGGCCATCGAGGCCAAATTGCGATAGACCGTTCCCAAGCTGATGCGCGGGTACTCGCGTCTGACCTGCTCGTAGACCTCCGCAGCTGTGGGGTGATCACTCACTGCCAAAGCCTGGCCGATCATCTGCTTCTGCATACTGTTACGTTGCCGTGGCACCGGGCTCCTTTCCGATAATAATAATTATTACTGTTTAGATTCGTTTGTCAAGCCCTCGGCAAAAGATTACCGGCAGGCGGCAAACCGCAGGACAAAATGGGGGGGGGCGAGACAAAAGGAGTTCTTTTGTCTCGCCCCCCCATTTTGTCCTTGGTGAGGGGAAACGCTCTGGGAGGCGCCTCCCTAGTTGCGGCGGCGCCGGGCACCTGCTGCAAACAGCACAGCGGTACCGGCCAACAGCAAAGCAAGGCTGGCAAGCCAGGCACTGCCGAGGAAGTTGTCGCCAGTAGCGGGGATCTGGCCGCCAGAACTCTGAACATCCACCGTCAGGGTTAGCATCACCGAGACGCCATCGGAGAACTCGGCCAGAAACTCGTTTAGCTTGGCGCAAAATGAGAAGGCATCAGAGCCAATGCTCTTAAGTCCCGTGCCAAAGCTGATGGTCTCCAGCTTGGAGCAGAGTATAAACGCATCAGAGCCGACACTCTCCAGCGAATCCGGCAACACCAGATTGGTAAGGCTGGTACACGAGCTAAAAGCCTGATCGCCGATGCTCTTCAGCCCCGTGCCCAGGTCGAGCTGGGTCAAGGATGTAGCACCAGCAAAAGCCTCGGTGCCAATGGTCTGCACGTTATTGCCAATAACCAGGCTTTTCAAAGCCAGACACTCAAGGAAGGTGTCTTCGACGATTGCCTGCACACCATTACCGATAACCACGTTCTCCAGGCCATTGCACATGGCAAAGGCACCCATGCCGATGCTTTGCACCGAGTTCGGGATGGTCACACTGCTCAGGGAGTTGCAGGTGGCAAAGGCCTTATCCCCAATGCTTTGCACCGAGTCCGGGATGGTAATGCTGGCCAGGCTGGTGCAGCCGCCAAACATGGTCTGGCCAATCTTGGTAAGGCCATTGGGGAGTTGGACGCTCGCCAAATTATCGCAACTCTCAAAGATGCTGTTGCCCAGTTCTGTTACCGAGCTGGGGATGCTGGTGCTGGTAAAGGCATCGCAGCCGCCAAAGGCGTAGTCGCCGATGCTTGTTACCGAGCTGGGGATGCTAACGTTGCCAAGGGCGGAGCAGTCGCCAAAGGCATAGCTGCCAATGCGCGCCAGCGTGTTGGGCAGGCTAACAGCGGGCAGTGCGGCGCAGTCCATAAAAGCGCCGTCGCCAATGGCCACCACGATGTAGGTGGTGCTGCTATAGGCAACGCTTTGCGGTATCGTTATTGGAGTGGCAGTGTTGATGTTTATCGCCGGGTTGGTATTGGTGGTGTTCACCCCCACCTGCACAGTACCCGGCGTACTACCTGAGCCCTCGCTTATAATCTTATAGGTGATGCCGCCTTCTATGAAAGTATCGCTCACAGTGGCAGTTTTCAGCGGTTCGGCAAAGGTCTGGGGCGCGGGTGAGGCTGTCAGACCCAGAACCAGACCCAGGGTCAGAGCCAGGCTGGCGAGCAAAAGGCCGGCAAACCCAAGGGAGGTGTCGCGCTTTGCCAGTGTGGGGTTTGTCTGCGTGAGGCCCCCTTGCGCAAAAACCGATGCTCGTGCCCCAGATGTCCCGGTTAAAGTTCCGTCAAGCTGTTTTTTTGGTCGCTGCCTTACGTGCCTGCCCTGCGGATCGGCTTTGCATCTTCGCGCTCCACTTCTCAGTATTCCCTCTGATTCCCAAAAACGCGCACCAGAACACTATAACGGTTCTTGCAGCCTCCTGCTGGGCAGAAAACACATCAAAAAACAGCAGGATCCGTTTGTTTTGTCATTTGTTCCTGGCGCCGCTCTACCTGCTGTTGAGCCGGCTCATTGCACGGTGCCATAGAGCAGACCCCACCCGTGACCGGCAAGCGCAGAGTTCATTTGGTCGCAGAGCCTTTGGCGCGTATAGGAGCCGGGCGGCAGCAACAAGACGATCTCCATCAGGTCGGCGGGCAGGTCGCAGATCTCGGCAAAGCCGATCACCTCAACGCGCGCGACGTGGCGACGCTCCGCAAAAAGCGCGTCCACCAGGCGCTGAAGTGTGCCGTATTCGTCGGATTGCAGCATCCCGGCAGTATCTCACATCCTGCTGTCCCGCGCGGGTGCGACGGCTTAAAGCGGCCGTCTGGGTGCTTCTCTCCACATCTCACATCCCGCTGCCCTGCGCGGGGGCGACGTGCCGACGGCAACAGACGGCAGCGGGCAACTTGCTGTTCCGGCGCTGTCTGTGGCTGCGAAATTGCTGCCCCCTTGACAACATTTCTGATCCCTGCTGGCTGCGCTGGTCCTGGTCTTTTTGTCGGCGGCTGCCGTAGTGCTGCTGGCAAGTCTGAGGATGCGCGGCCGGAAGGCCTGAGACTGTCACTGGTAACCGACCGGCGAAGCAATGGAAGGCGCGCACCAACTCCCTCTTGACACGCGGCCGCCCGTTTGTGCTATAGTGTGTTTACACCGTTGAGAGGGAAGTAACGTCGCGGGCGCGCTCACAGAGAGCCGGTGCAGCTGAGATTCCGGCAGAAGGCGATGCGGCAAATGGGCCCTTGAGGGCTGAGGTGAACGGCGATGCGGCGAGTACAAGACGGGCGCGAGTGCAGAAATGCCCGGTCTTCTCCCCAAGCCAAATAGCTTTGGACGTCTGCGCACGTTACAGCGTGGAGGCGTAGACGCGCCTCATAAGTGGACGGGTAACCGTCAAGCAGTGGTGGCACCGCAGGAGTTTTTAAGGCTCTTGTCCCTGCATAAGTTGTGGGAGACGAGGGCTTTTTTGTTTGCCCGAGCCTCCTTTAGACGCGAAAGGAGAGCGAGATGACCACCCGATCTGTGCCCTACAAGACCTATCTGTCTGAAGACGAACTGCCCACGCATTACTATAATGTGCGGGCCGACATGAAAACCGATCATGCGCCGATTTTGCACCCGGGCACCCTGCAGCCGGTAGGCGTGGCCGACATGGAGCCGATTTTTTGCACCGAGCTGGCCAAACAGGAGCTCAATGACTCCGACCGCCTCATCGAGATTCCCGAGCGGGTGCGCGATTTTTACCGGATGTATCGCCCCTCTCCGCTGATTCGCGCTTATTATCTGGAGAAGGCATTGGCTACGCCGGCCCGCATCTATTACAAATACGAGGGCGGCAATACCTCTGGCTCGCACAAGCTGAACTCGGCTATCGCCCAGGCCTACTATGCCTCTGAGCAGGGGCTTGCGGGGCTGACCACCGAGACGGGCGCCGGCCAGTGGGGCACGGCGATGAGCATGGCCTGCTCCTACTTTAACCTCGAGCTGCTAGTTTATATGGTTAAGATATCATACGAGCAAAAGCCCTACCGCAAGACCGTGATGCAGACCTACGGCGCCGAGGTGATCCCCTCGCCCAGCGACAGCACAGAGGTCGGGCGCAAGATGCGCGCGGAGTTTCCCGACTCCAACGGCTCGCTGGGCACGGCCATCTCCGAGGCGGTGGAGGTCGCCGTCTCCAGCTCGGACCGCCGCTACGTCTTGGGCAGCGTCTTAAACCAGGTGCTGATCCATCAAAGCGTGATTGGGCTTGAGGCCAAGGCGGCGCTGGAGAAGCTGGACGAGTACCCCGATACGGTCATCGGTTGCGCCGGTGGCGGCTCCAACCTCGGTGGGCTGATGGCGCCGTTTATGGAGGATCGCCTGGCGGGACGCACGGCCCCTTATTTTATCGCCGTTGAGCCGGCCTCCTGCCCGAGCCTGACCCGTGGCCGCTTTGCCTACGACTTCTGCGACACCGGCCAGGTAACGCCGCTGGCCAAGATGTATACCCTTGGGCACGCCTTCATCCCCTCGGCCAACCACGCCGGCGGCCTGCGCTACCACGGCATGAGCCCGATCCTCTCCCAGCTTTACCACGACGGCTTCCTCGACGAGGCTCGAGCTGTGGAGCAGAGCGCGGTCTTTGCGGCGGCGGAGCTGTTCGCCCGCACCGAAGGCACGCTGCCAGCACCGGAATCGGCCCATGCCATCCGCGCTGCCATCGACGAGGCGCTAAAGTGCAAGGATAGCGGCGAGGAGAAGGTGATCCTCTTCGGCCTGACCGGCAACGGCTACTTTGACCTGCTTGCCTACCAGCAGTACAACGACGGCACGATGACCGATTTCATCCCCACCGATGAGGACCTGGATCGCGGCTTTGCCACGATCCCCTCTCTGCCGGGGATCCAGTAGGCACTTGCAGTGGCAAGGCGATGAGCGATTTGACCATACAACCAACTCTTAGCGAGGCGCGCGCGGCGGCCGCGGGCTTTAACGCGCTGCCTGTCTGGGCACAGCTTGCGGAGGACGCTTGCGACCCGCTGGAGTTGTTCTGCCTGCTCAAGTCGCTCAGCCGCCACTGCTTCATGTTTGAGAGCCTGGAAGACCCCGAGCTTTGGGGGCGCTACACCTTCCTCGGCTTTGACCCCTCGGCTGCCATCAGCGTGCGCGATGGCGAACTGACGCTTTCCGGCGCTGCCAGCCTCAGCCTTGCCACCCGCGAGCCGGGAGCCTACATCGCCCGGATGCTCGAGGACTACCGCAGCCCCCGCTTCAGCGAGCTGCCGCCGTTTACGGGCGGTCTGGTGGGCTACTTTGCCTACGACTATATCGCCTACTCCGAGCCCAGTCTGCAACTGCCCAAGCAGGACAGCGAGGGCTTTAAGGACGCCGATCTGATGCTCTTTGACAAGGTCATCGCCTACGACCATCTGAAGCACCGGATACTGTTAATCGCCACGGTGCGCACCGACGCTTTGGAGGAGAACTACCGTCGCGCCGTCCACGAGCTGGAATCGCTGGCGGCTTTGGTGGCTGGCGGCACAGAGGCGGGCAACGCTGAGGGACGGGGTGGCGTGGGCGACACAGAGGGACGGTTCTTTTGTGTTCCTGGAGAGACCGTTGCTTTTAACGAGTGCTTGTATCCAGGAACACAAAAGAACCG
>JAISMZ010000068.1 GCA_031276475.1 Coriobacteriales bacterium | reverse complement strand
CGTCCTGACACCGGCTTCGTGCCTGCAGTTCCTGATAGTAAGCGGCCTCCTCTGACTTTCGCTCGACCACATCCACCAGCGCACCGTTGCCAAGGACTATCCGTCGCTGCGCCATCAAGGCCGTCTGGATGTCGTGGGTGGCAATCAATACCAGCTTTCTGCGGTCGGTCAGAATGGACAAGGCGATCTCTTTGTTGATCCCGGCGTTTTCAATCTCGTCAATCAGCACGATCGGGCTGTCGCAGACCAGGGCGATATCGGCGATCATCAACGCCCGTCCCTGTCCACCGCTCAGTTCGTGCAGGCTGCTTGCGCCCGACAGCGGCTCGGAAGTGATCCGGTTGGCCAGCTCTATAACCTGCTTAAGCAGCGAGCGATCCCGCCCGCGCACCTGCAGATGGCGTTGAACAAAGGCTTCCACGGATAAATCTAAGCTGAAACGCATATTCTGGCTCAGGTGCGCTATCAGGTTGGCCGCAAGTAACGGGCGTTGCTCGGAGGCTGTCACCTTGCCGTTGATGCGGATCTCGCGTCCGGTAGCGGAGTCGCCTTTTACCAACTGCTCGATGTCTTTGATCAGGCGGCTTTTGCCGGCCCCGGTGTTACCGACTATCGTGTAAAGCTCGCCGATGCGCAAGGTCAGCACGGCAAAATTCTCTGGTTTGCCGTCCTTGTCGTGCCCGGGGCAGACCTCAAGAAACTCAAAGCCTTGCGAGAGGAGCGGCTTTTCCGGGGTCGCGCCGCCCTCGCCGCCCGCCGCTTTTGTCGCAGCCTGCAGGCCCGCGTCGTCGGCGTCAGTCTCCACAACCCCGTTCTTTGCCGACCTGCTGGTAAAGTCTATCTTATTGATCGCGCCCTGCTGCCAGGCACTGCCTACGCGTTGCTCGCCGACACAATAGGAGCAGACGCCGCTGGGCATGGTAAAGCGCAGATAGTCGCCTTCGTAACTCTCGGTTGCCGGCAATGAACAGAGGTGTTCTGCCAGCGGCTCGATGCCGTAACCGACCAACCCGTCAACGGCAAAGAGCCTGGCTTTGGGGTTGAGCGCGACAACCGAGGCGCTGATGATCTCGCGCTCGGCCTGCGAGACCAAGTCTATCTTGGTCAGGATGATAATGTCGGCGAGGCTGAGCATTGGGCCGAGCTGCATAGGGGCGTGTGAGCTGGCGGTGCAGTCCACCACGCAGATACTGACGGTCTTTACTGTGGCGGGCGAGCATCGATGGCAAAGCCCTGCCGTCTCGATTATCAAAGTCTGAGCCTGTTGTTCTGAGGCCCACTGCCAGAGTTCGCAAAGATTGCTGACCAGGAAATGATCCGGGCAGATATCCTCGCTCAGACCAACCACGCAAGGTATTCCCAAGGCACTGTAGATTTCGCCATCATCACTGTGCAGGCAATCGATCTTTGCAACACAGGCAGCTTCGCCCCGGCTCTGTAGCTGCGGCAATAACGACTTGATGACTGCCGTTTTGCCCACGGCGGAACTGCCGCTCACTTGGATTGTCTTTAGCATATCCTTGCCTGTTCTCCTCTGTATGACGGTTACTAAATCTAGCGCAATGTCAGACGAAAAACCGTCTCAGGTGAGACACTGGCGCAAAATCATCGCGCCGCCCTATCTCAGATGAGACAAAAACCCTTCCCTTGGCGTCTGTCACTGACCCAAAGGCGGTTGCCAAGAAGGGTTATCTTGTGTAAACTCTTTGCTCAGTAAGTTATAAATTTCTAACTTATACCATTGTCGAGCCGGCCATTCCGGTGTCGGCAGCCAGAGGTCTTCAACATTTAGGAATACATTACTGTGAGAACAATGCAGAGCAAGACAAGCGATAGGATCAAAACGGCGGCGGCCTCCTCCGTGCTGCTTGACGGCCTGGAGTTAAACGCCAGCAACGCGGCGTTGCAAAGCTTCAGGCGTGGGCAGCTGACCAGCGACAGCCTGGGCGGCAAGCCGGCCTGTGGCCTGATAGTCAGTGGTTGCTTTGATGTCTACTGCGTAGCTGTTGACGGCCACGAGGTCTGTCTGAACCGGCTTTGTGCCGGCGACTGCTTTGGTATAGCCAATCTTTTTGGAGCGGAAGATCCAAGTGGGGATCTGGATAAGGGCGAGGATCTGGAGCCTGGCATCAACACCGTCCTCAAATGCCGTGAGCGCTCAACAGTGCTCTTCTTTGCAAAGCAGGTGCTGCGCGAGGCCTTGACCCGCGATCTGCGGCTGGCCAACCGCTTCTTGCGTCTCTACAGCCGCAAGACCGGCTTTCTACTCCAGCGGATCGAGCAGTTGAGCATGCATTTTGCCAGCGGCAAGCTCAGCGGTTATCTGCTGGAGCGTGAAGCTGGGCGGCAGTATGTCGATCTGGAGGTGACCAAGGAGGAGTTGGCAAGCCAGCTAGGAGTCAGCAGGGCGTCCCTCTATCGGGAGCTGAGCCGCCTCAAAGAGCTTGGCGCCATCGTCACCGAGAAGCAGCGTATCAGGATCCTCAATCCCCAGGTTTTAAAGCAGTCGGCTCTGCAAGATGGGTAGGCCGTCTGTAGAAGAACAGACAGGACAGGTAAGGCAGACAGAGACAGGGAAGAGAAAGGACAGGGAAATGCAGAAAATGAAGATCGCAGCAAGTCCTACCAATGGGTTATCGGCGGCTCAGGGCGGCTCGGAGGCTGCGGGTGGTCTGACGGCCGCCGCTGGCGCCCCAACGGCCGCGACAGTCCGGCAAAACTTAAGCATGATGCTCTTGGCGTTGCTACTGGCCGCAGGGCTGGCGCTCAGCGGCTGCTCCGCACAAAACCAGCCTGCCGCCGACGCGGCGTCAGCTGCGTCGGCGTCGTCAGCCACTGAGGTACCCTCGGCAGATCCCGTTGCCGTCAAAGTCTTGGCGCTGAAAGGCCCCACGGCCATGGGCCTGGTGGACTTCTTCAGCGCTGTTGACGCCGGCGAGGTAACCAGCAACGACTTCTCGTACTCGATAGTGGCCGCTCCCGACGAGGTAACCGCAGCCATTGCCAAGGGCGACGCAGACATCGCGGCTGTGCCAGCCAATGTCGCCGCCGTTCTCTATAACAATACCCAAGGCGGCGTAAAGGCTCTGACCATCAACACTTTGGGCGTACTCTACCTGCTTGAGGACGGAGACAGCGTAACGTCTGTGGAGCAGCTCCGAGGCAAGACCATTTACGCCAGCGGCAAGGGCGCGACGCCGGAATACGCTCTTAATTACATTTTGGAGAAAAACCAGCTCGTGCCCGGCACAGACGTGACCATCGAGTGGCTGCCGGAGCACTCTGCCGTTGTTGCCGCCCTGGCCTCCAATCCCAACGGTGTCGCCATGCTGCCGCAGCCTTTTGTCACAACGGTACAGGTACAAAACGCCAACCTGCGCGTCGCCTTGGACCTCAATCAGGAGTGGGCCAGGATTGCCGATGGCTCCGCCCTGGTAACCGGTGCGACAATTGTCCGCAGTGAGTTTGCCAAAGAACACCCAGAAGCCGTAGCCGACTTCCTCGCCCGCTATCAGGAATCTGTGGAGTTTGTGAACAGCGACGTTGACGCAGCGGCCACACTTGTGGGCTCCTATGACATCGTGACGGCTGAAGTTGCCAAGGCGGCTCTGCCAAAGTGCAACATCGTCTTTATCGCCGGCCCTGAGATGCAGGCAGTGCTGGGCGGCTACCTGCAAGTGCTCTACGAGCAGAATCCGAAGACTGTGGGTGGCACCCTCCCGGATGACGATTTTTACTACAAGCAGTAGGTTCGGCGATGCCCAGGGTGCAAAAGACCGTGCGAAAGCTGGCCGCCGTCGCCTTCTGGCTGGTGGTTTGGGCGGTGGCCAGCGCCGGCATTGCCAACGACCTGATCCTGGTCTCGCCCTTGCGTGTGTTGGAGCGCCTCGGCGGGCTTGCCCTGACGTCGGATTTTTGGCTGACCGTCGCGCAGTCCTTCGCGCGCATCGTCGCGGGGTTTGTCCTGGGCGTGAGCGCTGCGGTCGCAGCGGCTATTGCGGCCAGCCGCTTCGGATTGCTCCGGGAGCTGTTGGAGCCGCTCGTACTAACGATAAAATCGATCCCGGTGGCTTCATTCATCGTCCTGATTCTAATCTGGGTGGCTTCCGCCAACCTGGCCGTGATCATCGCATTTTTAATGGTGTTGCCGATCCTCTACGTCAATGTCCTCAAGGGCATCCAGCGAACCGATCCGCAACTGCTGGAAATGGCCGATGTCTTTCGCATCAGCCGGCTGCGTCGGGTGCGCTATATCTACCTCTCGCAGGTGCTGCCGTTTTTCGTCAGTGGCTGCTCGGTTGCATTGGGGATGGCTTGGAAGGCAGGCGTTGCGGCCGAGATCATCGGGCTGCCGGACGGCTCATTGGGCGAGATGCTCTATAACGCCAAGCTCTATCTGAGCACCGCAGACATCTTTGCCTGGACGCTGGTGATCATCCTGGTCAGCCTGGTGTTTGAGAAACTGTTCATGGAGCTGATCCGGCTTTGCGCGAAGCGTTTGGAGCAGATATGATGGCGTTGGAGATCTGCTCTTTGAGCAAGTCCTTCGGTGGCAGACCGGTGCTCGCCGATTTCTCCTGTGCAGTCCCCGTGGGCCGCTGTATCTGCCTCTTTGGTCCGTCCGGGTGCGGTAAGACCACCTTGTTGCGCATTCTGATGTCTTTGGAGGAGCCCGACAGCGGTGTTATCAGGTGGCCGCAGCGCGCTCGCATCAGCGCGGTTTTTCAGGAGGATCGCCTCTGCCCCGACCTCAGTGCCCTGGCTAACTGTATGTTGGTAGCCGGCAGTGCTTCGGTCAGGGCTGTGGAGAAAGGCGGGGCTGTTGATGAGGCTGTGGCCGTTGGGGAGGACGGACGCGCTGACTCGAGCCGGCCTGCGTGGTTACGCCGTAGCCGGGCAGACAGGCGCAGCGAGGCCCACCGGCTGATCTGCGACGCCCTCGCACAGGTCGGACTCAAGGGCTGCGAGCATCAGCCGGTGCGCGAGCTTTCGGGCGGACAAAGCCGACGCGTCGCCCTTGTCCGCGCCCTGGTGTCCAGCTACGACCTGTTGATACTGGACGAGCCATTCAAAGGTCTAGATGCTCAGGCCAGGCAGACCGTTATCCACTATACCCGCCAACAAGCTCAGGGTAAGACCGTTTTGCTGGTCACTCACGACCTGTCTGAGGCTGAGGCGATGGGCGCAGAGGTGATCAGCCTGACCGGTCGCGGTAATCTGGCGCATTGCAACGGCTCTGTAAGCCGCGGTTGACGCTGCCAGACAGCGTGACCGTTGCCATCAGGCGCCAACCGTTAACCACCGCAGCAACATGCGGGCAGTGAGAGCGGAATGACCCCGTTTTGCCCGCGCCCAGGGGCGTCCTTGCGTCTCTCTGCTACAATTCACAAAAATCCATAAGGAGAAATTGCTGGAATTCGCATAAATTGATAAGGAGAAATTGAACCTGCGCGCCTACCGCGAGAAGTACCGGCCCGCACGCGCCTACAAGCTCTCCTTGCTGTCCTACCGTGAGAGCGGGGCGGTTGTGAATATGCCGCTTTACCTGGCGGGGCAGGTGGTACAATCAGCGCAAGATAAAGAGAAAAGAAAGAATCGCCTTCATCGAAGAGAAAGTCACGGCGATGGAGTAAATTCGGGCGCGGCATAGAGGCATATGGCTGAATGCCCACCCCTTCATGGAAGGCAGCGGCAGGAGCGACCGCATTCAGCTTGACTTCCCAAGCCAAGAGCTTATTTAATGTTGTATAATAACCTTGAATAAGGAAAGGCGTTACTATGGGTTGCTATCACGATGCGTACTGGACAAGCGAAGGCGCGGGCCAGACCCGGGCAGAGCGAAGGAGCGGTGCCTACCGGTTTTACGTGCCGACCAAGCTGTCCGTTTTGGAACTGCAACTGAGCAGCGATGTCGTGGCGGACATCGGGCAGGCGCAACAGGCGTTGCTTGAGACGGCTGTTCTGGCCGGGCCGCTAAGCAGCATCGACGGACTGTCGAGGTTCCTGCTGCGTGCCGAGGCGATATCCTCGTCTTTCATCGAGGGGCTCCGTCTTGGCTGCAAACGGCTGCTGCAGGCTGAGATCAACGAGAGTGAGCCGCAGACATTCAAGGCAGACGAGACCGCCGCAGAGATCGTTGGCAACATCGAGGCTTTGCGCATCGCCTTAAAGAGCGCGACGGCCGCCGCCGAGATGACCCTGCCCAACCTTCTCAACATCCACCACGCCCTGCTTGCTGGGACCCATCTTGCCGAGTACGCAGGCCGCGTGCGCAGCGTCCAGAACTGGATCGGGGGCAACTCCTATAACCCGCTCGGCGCGCGGCATATCCCACCGGCGCCGCAGTTCGTGATGCCCCTGCTTGAGGATCTGGTTGCCTACTGCAACCGGACTGACGTCTCGCCCGTGCAGCAGGCCGCGCTCGCCCACGCGCAATTTGAGACCATCCATCCTTTTGTAGACGGCAACGGGCGCGCCGGCAGGGCACTTATCCAGCTGCTGCTGCGCCGCAGGGGGCTTGTCGCCTCGGCCGTCCCGCCCGTCTCGCTGATCCTTTCAACCCTGTCCGAGAGCTACATCGGGGGGCTGAACAGCCTTCGCTTTGCCGGCGAACAGCCCGACGAGTGCGCCCGCGAAAACATCAACGACTGGCTCTCCTTTTTTGCCGGCTGCTGCATAAGGGCCTGTGGAGAAGTGCGCAGGTTTTCGCAGCAGGCCGCCCGCCTGGAGGCCACCTGGCGCAGCAGCCTGGGCAGCGTGAGGCGCAACTCAGCGCTGGACCGGCTGCTCTCAAGCCTCGTTGGTATGCCGCTGTTCACGGTTAAATCGGCTGCTTCGGCACTGGGGCTGAGCTACCAGTCGCTGAATCTGGCCGTCGAGCACCTGGTAGAGGCGGGGATCGCCAGGCCTTTGAGCCAGGCCAGACGTAACCGCGCCTTTGAGGCACCGGCAGCACTTGACGCATTCAGGGCATTTGAGCGGCAACTGGCCAGCCCCAAAGGGGATACGCTGGCAAGCAGGCCGGTGCGACCGGTGCCAGCTTAGTGCGGGAGAGGGGCGGTCAGCGACTGAGCAGTGCACATAGCGTACCAACCATGATGCGACATAATTATCCCATTGATAATGCTAGAATTGCAACCCAGGAGAAAACGCGAGGCGCTGAAGGCCGAGGTGCCGCTGGCATCTGAACCCCAAACAGAAGCATTCAGAGGAGTAACCGTGTCGATCTGTCCCAGTTGTGGAGCATACAGCGTTGTCAGCCACTGTTGCATTTGCGGAGCCTTGCTGCTTCAGCCCAGAAGCGCAAAAGGTTGGCCCACCACCTTGCTTCTCTGCCTCTTTCTGGGTATATTCGGCGCACATCGCTTTTACGTTGGCAAGTCCTGGAGTGGCTTTCTTTGGCTGCTGACCTTCGGCCTGCTTGGCCTGGGATGGCTTGTCGATCTTGCAGTCATCCTGTTTAAAGGGTTCAAGGACGGGCGCGGCCTGCCGGTAAAATAGCTGCACAAGCGGTAAGCTGTGGAGTAAAGCGGCGCCGCTGCTTTCTGTAGCCTGTTCGTATCGCCATGATGAGGTGAGATGGAGCGAAGGATGATGGAAAGATGAACAAGCGAAACCTCGGACGCAACCCCTATTACGCGATAACCGAGCTGGACTATGGGATACTGGGGCTTGCCGTAGGCGACGCTTTGGGAGTGCCGGTTGAGTTCAGCCTGCGCGGGAGGCCGGAGCCCGTCTTGGGAATGAGAGGCTACGGCAGCTTTGACCTGCCGCCCGGCACCTGGTCGGATGACACCAGCATGGCACTGTGCCTGGCGGACAGCATCGCCCAGACCGGCGGGATAGACTACGCCGACATCATGGAGCGCTTCTCCGCCTGGTTGAACCGGGGCCAATACACGCCGGAGGGCGCCGCCTTTGATGTTGGCAACACCTGCAGGGACGCAATCTCGCGCTTTGACACGGGCGTGGCGCCGCTTGAGTGCGGCGGCACGAGGGAGAAGGACAACGGCAACGGCTCACTGATGCGGATACTGCCGCTGGTCTTTTACCTGCGCTCCCGCAAGATAGCGGTCGCAAGTGGCGAGGGACGCGCCCTTGTCCACAACGTATCGGCGCTTACCCACGCGCACCCCCGCAGCAAGCTGGCCTGCGTCATCTATTGTCGTTGTGCGGAGTTGCTTATGGAGGAATACGAGGCGTGGCGCAGCGGTTTGCCGTCTTGGTGCCCGGAAAGGAAGCTGGCGTTTTTATCCAACCCGCCTGTTGAGGAGATGCAGGCCGCAATTGCGGAGCTGCTGGGGTTCTATGCGTGCGAGCCCGAATACGCAGGCGAGGTCGCGCTTTTTGCGGAGCTGGCAGAGCCGGGGTTTTTGCAGACGCCCGAGGCGAGCATTGGCAGCAGGGGCTACGTGGTTGACACGCTGAGGACGGCGCTGTGGTGCTTTTGGCGCCAGCGGGGATACCGCGATACGGTGCTTGCCGCCGTGAATCTGGGCGGCGACAGCGACACCAACGCGGCAGTGGCGGGTGGCCTTGCCGGCGTCTGGTATCGCGAGGGTACAGATTTGGGAATCCCCGACGAGTGGCGCCAGCAGCTGGTCAACCGGAGCCTGATAGACAGGATATGCAGCGACCTCAGCTATCGTTTGGGCTACAACGGCGATTTAATTGTTGAGGAGCCCGCTGAAGACGAGTGGCGCGATGCGGAGATGGAGGATATTGCTGAGCGGTTTAAGGGCTGTATGCTGGGTATTACCTGTGCTGACAGCTCTGGTGATATAAGCAGGCTGATGTTGCTTGTGGCCGCTGGAATGGCGGGCGCCAAGGAGCGTGCCGAGAGCCGGGGCATCGGTGACTTTATGGCCAGCGGCACCGGGCAGATGATTGATTACTGGCTGGCTTGTGGAGGTGGGGGCGGCACGGGCGCGGGCGTTGGCGGCTCAGGCAAGGGCGGCACGGGCGCGGGCGGTGCTGCCAAGAGCGGCTCGCGAGACTACCCCGGCTTTGTCTGGGGACGGATTTCTGAGCGTCTGGCCAAGAATAAGAAGCTGTTTACCGGGCTGGCGCAAGACGGCGACCGACCTTCGCTGAACGGCTCTTTTGTGGCTGGCCTGGCGCCAGTTGGGCTGTTTTTGTTCGACAGCCCAAAGCACGCGTTTCTGGTTGGGCGCAGGGCGGGGTCCTTAATCACCGAGGACGAGGATTACCGCCTGCTAGCAGGAGTTTACGCGGCGGCCATAGCCCTGCTGGTTGATGATGCCGGCAGTATTGAGTTTTGCGTGGAGCAGGCCAAGACCTGCAGCGACAGCCTGCCCGGCAGCGACGCTGCACATAACGGTGTGGCTAGCAATGATGCTGCGGCAAAGCGGCTTGACGAGCTTTTGCAGAGTTCCGTCCTCCAGGCAGGTCTTAAGGGGGCGCTTTTGGGAAAGCATAGCCTGCCAGATTGCCCGAGCGACGCCGCCGTACCGCTTAAGCTGGTTGAGGATGTTGCCGAGATGCTCTTTGATGAAGCGAATTGCTACTATATGACTGATGTCTGCGAGAGGATACGCTGCCCAAGGCGGAGGACGCACTCCGCCGATCAGGCGTAGCTCATTATTTTACTGATTCTGCCTACCGTCGCCGCTATCCCGGATACCCTGGCTCAAGAGATGGCGCATAGCCCTACCATGCTCGGTAATCTCTGCGCGTTCCCAGCCTTTATCTTTTGCTATTGTGGCCATCACTTGAAATTTCAGGCTTTGCTTACTTGAATCGTACTCTTTGATCTTTGCTTCTGGCAAAAGATTCGAGCGTCTTGAGTTCTCTCGTTTTGTCATCAGGCAAAGGTTGCCAAAGCTGTTCAAGGTAGCTTCGTCAAGATCCTTGAGTTGTGCAGACTTATCCGGGCGCTGAGGGGAGAAATGCTCAATAGAGTTTCTGTAGCTGAAACGAAAATCGCTGATGCTCTTGCCTGATAACTGCTCTGGATTGCTGTACCACAGTATGAAGTCGAGATAGTTGAACAGGTAATGCGGGGTTCGTACCCCCTGGTCTGCAATCGTCGTGCCTACGGCTGCTGGAGAAGAGCCACTGGCACCGGCGTTGATGAAATGCCTGGCCCGCGTATCAGCAAGTTCTATCAGGAAATCCTCAAATCCCTCTTTGATAACCTTAAAATCGTAATTCTTCCTGTGAAAGTAGTCTAGGATACCAAACAGGAAGGTCTTATAGATCTGCCTGGAGTCCGTTACCTGAAACATCGCTTGCAGGTTGAGGATGGTCTTGTGACGCGAATCATTAAAGGTATTAACTGCCTGTAGGTTGTATTGCTCTTTCCGTACTGTACGCAGGCTCCAGTTTGAATCGTCCTCAGTGTTGTCCTTGTAGCTATCGACCTTGATGACGAAAGAGTCAAAACAAACCCGAAGTTGCAGGAGCCGGAATATAAAACGCTCCACATCGTCACTACTCTCGAGCTTCTTCTCAAACGCCTCGATAAGTTTTTTGTCGTCGAGTGGCACACGCTCGCCCGGCCCGTCTTCGTCCCAGCCAAAAGAATCGCCGCTGTCAACCTTGAGAGCGTGCAACAAGAAATTGGGGAATCCGATTATGGTTCCGTAGCGCCCTGAGTCGTCATCATCTATTGCACTGGCTCCGAGAGCTGAGGTTGCCGAGGAGTCACTCTTGCGAGTATCTAGAATCGCATGTATGCTTCGCCCTTCAGTTCCCGGGGAGATGTCCTCGGTACCGTCAAGCACTTTAATCGCCTCCGCAAAACTGCCCACTTTGAGCCTATCCCACTCTTGCCCGAACAGAGCATCTCTTTCGCCGCTGCTAAATCCCGCCTGTACGTATCGTGTCATATCTGAGCAGGCATCCCAGATCTTGGCAAAAGCCGATTGCTTATTTTTGTCGTCGTCGAGTTTGCTCATCAATGACGCTTTGACGACCTCGTGCTTCTCAAGCTGCTCGCCCCTGCTGTTCATGACCTCGAAGTAGTGATTCAGGTCAGTCTCCTCCGGCAACTCCGCACGGATTATTATGACATCCTCAAGCAGATATTTCACAAAACACTCATCATATTCCTGACTGCTCAGCTTTGAGGATACTATCTTATATCCGCCATGAATCTCATCAGCCCCTGCGTCCGTCTCTACTTTACTGGGATCTTCGCTTGAATCCCAGATTGTCCTTAGCGCTTCGGTCGAACGCGCGCGGCACTCAAAATCCAGAGATGGCCTCACAATGCCGCTGTTCTCCTTTTTGTGATTAAACCAGCAAAGCAACAAGAACAGCGTGGTCAGCCTCTGCTGTCCGTCAATGACCTCATATACCGTCTCTCCTGACTCGATACCTTTCTTTTTATGGACCACAAGGGTTCCGATGTAGTAATAACTACCTTTCCTCTGAGAGTGGTAGTCCCGAATGTCGTCAATCAAGGTTTCAATCTCGTCCTTCCCCCAAGCGTAAGCCCTTTGGTAGATCGGTATTTCATATCGAGCACCCGAGAATACCTTTGAGAGGCGCAGCTCCACAATTTCCTCTTCACTCATTCTGCTTCCTTCCTCATGAGATCGATTAAGGATTCATTGACTTCGCTGAGAGACTTCTTGCCGTCCCACAGCGTGCTTTCCCACTTCGCTCCTTGAATTCTTTTATGTCTGATGATTCCAATTTTATGCAAACTTTCCCTGACCGTATCTGCGTCGCCGGGGCTTAGCTTACCAAGAGCAATGACTATACTCTCTGCTGCCGCGCGCTTATCTGCTTTTGTGTTGATGTTATCATCCGCATCCAGCTGTAGCTTGCTGGCGCTATCCTGTATGTTATCAAACATTTCCCATAGTTCTGGATAAGAATTGCGATTAACATTTGAGGGCGGGGTTGGGAGACTCAAATCAAGAAAGTCAGTTGCGCGGTGAGTTTGCTGCAAGTAAGAAAACAGGTTAATCTTGCTAATCGTGGACATCCTCCCGCTATCGCTGCCGAGTGCGTATTTGTTGATAGTCCAGCGGCGAACCTGCGACATCGACACTCGAGGGAGGTATGCGTACATGAATAGCTTTTTCAGTGCTCGCTCAAGCTCTTGCTCACCAAACCTGTCCACATAGAACAATAACAGGCAATTGAATAGATTTCTGACATAGTTATATCTTGTGTCGTGGTCGAATTCTCTAACTTGCTCGATTATCCTGCTGTCAGGGACAGTATCTTCTATACCCTCGTCATCAAGCAGGTCGTATTTAAGGCACAATTTATAATAGTGGTCTACCATCCTGAAGAATGTCTCACCGTTGATTATCGGATGGTCTAGCTGGAAGGGGTATTCTATGGGCTGCAATGCACCATATCTAATCAGTGTCTGATTCTCATTGCGGTGATCATCAATATAGCTTTTCGCATAAAGGAACGGCTTTGCCCAGTTGTTCTCAGAGTTGTAATTGCCAGCGTCGTTCAAGTCAGTCTCGTGAATGCCCTTGAACAACTCTATATGATCGGCCGAAAACCCTCTGATATCAACATCGTTGCCAAACGCCCAGCACTTAATCTTGTAGAGATAGTCGCTGAACAGGGAGTTTATTGCTGTTGGCTCAATATCTTCCCACAAACGAACCATTGCAAGTCTCTGCTCATCCGTCACATAGCGAGGGTTCATTTCCCTGATATGGAATGCTTTGAGAAGATCGGTCGGGTACAATGCCTTGCCGCGCGAATTCTGCGAGTCGAACATCTGGAATGCCTCGTCGAGCCGGGCCAACCTGATAATAATCACTTCACAGTTATGGAGAAAATAGTTGGCGAATGTGGCCAGGTAGTCATCGTCATATTCCGACAGAATTTCGCCAACTGCTTTATAGTTTTCCAGTATATTGCGCTCACTTGCTTCTCGCCCAAACGGCGAAGGCGTGATGTCTGGTTTTGGGATATCATCTATCTTAATCCGACCTTCATTATTTTTCTTATCCAGATAAAGCGCAATTATGCTGAAGGTGATTATTCTCTGTTGACCATCGACTACGTTCAGTTTACCGTCATCCTCATGGAGGATGACGGTGCCTATACGATATTTAGGCCGTTGCATGGAATCCCTGATGTCTCCGATGAGCTGCTGCACGTTCTTTCTTCTCCACTTATACGGTCTTTGGTAGTATGGGATTGAAAGCGTGCCCTTGCGAAATAACTCAATATCGTTAAACTCACTATCGCTACTAAGTAGATCACGGATAGAAAGTATATCCGGGGTAAGCTGGCTACAGTCTGCTTGCTCTGACATGATTGCCCACTTTCTCGTAGAGATTGAGTAAACAGGTGACGAATTGGCATCCGTTGCTGTTTGGGATTTGCATTCCTGATACTATCATAGCACTCTTTGCCCAGTACCACCCAGCGGACAGGCTTTAAGAACACATGCAGCTGATCAGCCGCAAAAACGCAATCGCACACTCTAGCCCACCAACAGCTTGCTCAAGATCTTGAATATCTGCCCGGGCAGTCGGCTTACATCGGTACATAGCAGTTTGTATAGAGGCCGCAGATGCTCCATGTTGCCATCGTGCAGATAACCGCGTTCGTCGTAGGCTCCCAGGGCGACGGTATCGGGCTTCCATGATGTAGGAGCCTAAAGGCAAAATCCCATATATATCGGCAGATATATCCTGCTGCCTTCTACGTTCATCTGCTTTGCATGGAGTACATATTGCGTACCAACACGCTTCTTAAAAAGCTCTTTGAACCTGTCGAGCGAAGTCGTCCCATACTGCTTGGGGGACTTGACTTCCAGGGGAGATATGCGTGGCTTCATCGCAGCATCAGCGTAGGGCCTAACGATGAGAAAATCGATCTCCATACGCTCCTCCCCATCTTTTTTGCCTGACTGTGAATAAAAAAACAGACGGTGTCCATTAGCACGAAGCATCTGCGCGACGATGTTTTCTGTGAGCATGCCTTCGTTTAAGCCAATATCTCCTCGGAGGATAGCCCGGTAAACTCCATCATCAGTCTCCGATGTATCCGAAAACGCCTTCGAGAACAATAGTCCAGTATCTGCCACATAGCATTTCAGGGCTGTCTGATCCTGACTAAGTCCGA